>JBILOU010000077.1:0-8629 GCA_044374295.1 Flavobacteriales bacterium
ATACCGTTTGGGTTTGGGTGGAATAACAATGCCAGACATTGAAATTGATCCTGTAATTGGAAATTCATTAGGCACCATTGTCGCACCAACCGTAAACTTCGGCCTGTGGCTGTACAGAAAAGATCGCTTCTTCGGATTGTCTGTTCGTCAATTGACACAGCCGAAAGTAAAGGGACTCCCCGATACACAAATGAGAAGACACTTTACATTGGCTTATGGTAAGGCTATTCAGATGAACGATAAGTTCACCTTCAAGCCAGCATTGTTGTTGAATTATGTTGGAAAGAGCAAGCCCTCGCTGGAAGGACAAGCCATGTTGGAATTCAAAAAAGTTATTGCTGTTGGACTTGCGGGTAGAAGTGGACATGGTGGTTCTGCCTTGTTAAAGTTGGATGCTCTTCCTTATTTAACGATCGCATACGCATACGACATCACAGCAAACCGTTTGCGCTATGCCGCAACCAACTCCCATGAAATTACCCTTGGCTTCCGTGCCTGCGGACTGAAAGAACGCAATCACGTTCCTTGCGCAGCCTACGACTAATGAACATAGAAGAGTTTTTCGAAACCTGTCAAGCCATTAGCGAAGACATTACTTCAGACTTACCTTTCGACGAAAGCTCCCTTGTTTTTCGGATTGAAAATAAAATCTTCGCAATGGTTGATCTCGATGAATTCGAGAAAGGAATCAACCTCAAATGCGACCCTGAACGCGCCATAGAGCTTCGTGAGGAGTACAACGGCATTCAACCCGGCTATCACACAAACAAGAAGCATTGGAACCTTGTCATCCCGAATAGCGACGTCCCCGATAAATTGTTAAAAGAACTTGTTCAACACAGTTTCGATCTGGTTAAACCGAAATCAAAAAAACGATAATTCGAAGATCTTTCATAAGATGCAAGCAAGAACGCTTCGCGTAAATTTCTTTCGTAGAATCTTGCGTAGCATCTTGTGCATACATCTTTCGAAGAATCTTACACCAACGTGTACTTATAAGTCTTGAAAGCAAACTCATGCCTCTCATCAACTCCCTGTTCCAAGATTAATTCACGCGTATACAAACTCGCATCGAACTCAGGGAAGTGCGCATGTGCGCCTGGAAATTCAGCTTCAATATGCGTTAGATAAATATGCTGAACGAAACCTTCGCGAAGGGCCCAAGCATAGATTTGTTCGCCGCCAATAATAAAGGCTTCAGATTCGCCTCCTTCGCGGGCAAAACCCAATGCACGACTTAACTCGTCGAACACAACACATCCTGGAGCATCGTAATTTTTGTCTCGAGACAAAACAATGTTCACGCGATTTTTAAACGGACGAAATGCGAGAGGAATACTCTCGTAGTTTTTCCTTCCCATGATAATGTGATGGCCCTTAGTTGTATCCTTGAAGAACTTCATATCGTTCGGAAGGTGCCACATTAAATCGTTGTCTTTACCAATCTCACGATTTAAGCCCATGGCTGCTATTAATGATATTTCCATTAGACAGCTACAGCAGCTTTAATGTGTGGATGTGGATCGTAATTCTCAATTGAAATATCATCGATGGTGAATGCGAAAAGATCTTTCACATTCGGATTCAATTTCAAGGTTGGAAGAGCGCGGTGCTCGCGTGTCAATTGAAGCTTCGCTTGTTCAACGTGGTTCGAATACAAGTGAACGTCTCCGCCGGTCCAAACAAAATCACCCACTTCCAAATCGCACACCTGTGCAATCATGTGAACCAACAACGCGTATGAAGCAATGTTGAAGGGAACACCTAAAAACGTATCGCAACTTCTTTGGTACAACTGACAACTCAATTTTCCTTCTGCCACATAAAACTGAAATAAACAGTGGCAGGGCGGAAGTGCCATTTCTTCGATGAATGAAGGATTCCAAGCGGAAACAATATGTCTGCGGCTGTTCGGATTGTTTTTTAATCCGTTCACCAAATTCACTATTTGATCGGTTGAAGAACCATCGGGATTGGGCCAAGAGCGCCATTGGTAGCCGTATACAGGACCTAAGTTTCCATTTTCATCGGCCCATTCATCCCAAATAGAAACACCGTTTTCTTTCAAGTAAGCAATGTTCGTGTCGCCCTTTAGAAACCACAACAACTCATGAAAAATGCTACGTGTGTGAAGCTTCTTCGTGGTCATAAGCGGAAATCCTTCGGCCAAGTTAAAACGCATCTGATGTCCGAAAACACTGTAGGTTCCGGTTCCGGTGCGGTCTTCTTTTTTCACACCATTGTCTAAAAGGTGTTGCAACAAATCGTGATACTGCTTCATGCATCAAAAGTAATTGAGGACAATCAAAAAAAAATGAAGTGTTCAAAAAGGAGTTGTTCCTTTTAACAAGTTTGAATATCTCTACTCATTATAGCTGAAAGCTCACCCAAGTCGCATCGTCGGTTTGGTCTTGTGACCCCTTCCAAGTAGCAAACAAATCATCGATACCGCATTTGTTTTCCATGAATATCTGCCCACTTTCAATCCATTGAATAAGTCCGCTCATACGTAGGCGCTTATTAGAAACTTCTCCTATTTGATCGTATAAACCATCTGAACACATGACAACATGTTTGCCCTTGATGTTCAAATTACCGCCTGCTACTTCTGTTTGCTCAAGATCTAGATGAAGAAATCCTTTCGATTTAGAAATGATCTCCACTTCATTTCTTTCATTCACCAACATCAGATTTGAATTCAAGCTCCCCCAATTGGCATTGCCCGATTTCAAATCGACATGCATAAGAACTAAATCAAATCCAGCAACCATATCTGAATATTGCACATCTCTGCGTAGACGCTTCTTCAAATCGACTACGGTTTCTGTAACTATTTCTTTAACGTTTACTTCGCCTTTAATGTGACTGGTTTTTTCAGAAAGTAAATCACTGACAAGCACTGTTAATAAGGCTCCCGCCAAACCGTGGCCGGTGCAATCTCCCTGTGCAATAAGAACTGAATCTCCTAAATTTTTGTACCAATAAAAGTCGCCCGACACAGCCTCTGCCGAGGTGCTAAATACATGTAGCTTGGGAAGAACATCCCATGCATCGGTGTGATTCGGTAAGAAGCACTCTTGAACAAATCGCGCGTATTGAAGACCTTGACGAAGTTCTTCGTTTTTCTGGTTTAATTCTGCGGTGCGATCGATAACTTTTTGCTCCAATTCCTTGTGAAGAATTTCAAGCTCTTGGGTTCGGTTTGCAAGTTCCGTTTCGTTGTCATACATACGAATAGCTTCAAGTACCGTGAGTTCCAAATCTTTTGGCTCCCATGGTTTTTCTATGTATCGAAACAAACGCGCTTTACTTAAAACTTCTGATACCGCTTGTAAATCCGCTTGACCTGTAAGCATTATTTTCTTGCTCGCGGGAGAGAGAACTTCAAGATGTCCCAATAGTTCGCTTCCGCGCATCGGATACATCATGTAATCACTAATTACACAAATTAATTCACCCCCCTCTTGCAGCAGAGGAGTTAATTTTTCCAGTGCACTCTCTCCTGAATTCGCTGTAAGTAACTCAATTCCCTTTGGTAAAAAACTCTTGACATGAAGCGACAAGACGCTGAGAATAATGGCTTCATCATCTACAAGAATTATATATCGTTGGCCTCTTCTCAATGGGTTCTAATTTGAAATACAAGATTAACCTATAATTCTGGATTATAAGCTTACTACAAGCTAAATTTCCGAGTTAATCTGTAAGCTTCCGAAGACTAACTACTGCCTTCTTTCCCTTTGCAATAACTGAGCTTATTGCATCCTTGGCGAGTATTGATAGACCCTCTGCTTTCAATTCATTTGAAATCCCCGCAAAAGACAAGCCTTCTGGACGTACACCTATAATTTCCATACTCGCCTTCAATTGATGAAGTTCATGTCGAAGTGCTATTACGTCTGATCCGACTAAAGCCAATTCTAAACGATCCAATTGTGGAGGAAGATGTTCAAGGTAACCACTAACAACGTCTTTCAGAACATTCACGTCGTTGCCTACATATTGTTTTAACATAGATAGGTCCAATTCATTCTCTGGAACACTTGCTTCATTTGAAGTTAATGGCTGCATCTCTTCCGAACTCCATTTTCTCATGACTTCCACTAAAGCCCTCTCAGAATATGGCTTCACTAAGTAATCATTCATTCCCGCTTGCTTGCAAATCTCAACCTCTTCTCGCATTGCATTGGCGCTTAATCCAATAATCGGGGTGGTGTACTTCAACTCCTCTCGAATGTACTTGGTAGCTTCTAGTCCATCCACTATTGGCATCTGAACGTCCATAAGTACAATATCAAATTCTTTCTCCTGTATCAAATCAATAGCTTCTTGTCCATTGTGGGCAATGGTTACAACCACTTCACACTTCTTCAAGATTACTTGCAAAACCATTCTATTCAGCTCGTTGTCTTCTACGGCTAGGACACGAGTTCCCTTGAGCGATTTTTGTAAATCAGTCATTTCAACTATTTCTTGTTTGGTTTTATCATTCGATATTCTCATCGGAATGCGAATATCAACGCGCGTTCCTTTTCCTTTTTCGCTGTCAATTTGTATGGTCCCACCCATAATTTGAACAATGCTTCGCGCAATGCTCAAACCCAATCCACTTCCGCCAAACTTCCTTGTAATACTTGCATCCTCTTGTGAAAAGGCTTCAAATACTTTGGTCAAATAAGCCATGTCCATTCCCACACCCGTATCTTGAATCGTGAAAGACACAAAACAAATATCATTCTCTCCACGAGTTAATTGTGAGGTCACCCGGACATAACCAGCATGAGTAAACTTGATTGCATTTCCTACAATATTGAAGAGGACTTGACTGAGGCGATGTGGGTCTCCCAAATGCATTGTTCCTCGGTCGTCCATCAGATCAATATCCAATGAAATATTAGCAAACTTGGCCTTCTCCTCAAATATGCTTAGCGTTTGACGAATCGTTTTATTCAGATTAAACGGAATAGTCTCAATACTAAATTTTCCGGATTCAATTTTCGAAATATCTAAAACATCATTTATTATCGACAACAATGTCGAAGATGCCGAGCGCATAATATCAGTGAAGTAACGCTGATCGCCATCGAGTTGCGATTGAGCCAGCTGCTCTGCCATTCCTACAATACCATTGAGTGGGGTTCGAATTTCATGACTCATGTTCGCCAAAAACATGGCTTTCGCTTTAGAAGATTCCTCAGCCTTATGCTTGGCGTCCTTCAACTCAAATTCCATTTCCTTCATATCGGTAATGTCCCAATGTATTCCAATCGAGCCATGAACATTTCCGTCATCTCCTATCAGTGGCGCAGCACTTACCAACCAATAACGTGTTTCTTTGGCTTTATTCAATATTCGCAACTCATAAACATCTTCCTCACCTTCTATGCGTGAAGCATGTCGGACCTTCATGCGCTCACGCTCAATTTCATCGAGTAGTATTTCGCCCCCGTCTTTTCCAATTAATTCTTCACAGCTAAAACCACTCATTTCGCAAAACGATTCGTTTGCGTGAATAACAGTCCCATCTGGATTTACTTCCAATAATCCCAAACGAAAATTATCAATAATTCCCTTGAACTTCGCCGCGCGATTGATTATGAGCTTTTCCGTTGTCCCAGAAGACTGTTCCAATTCAGCAACTCGCTGACGTAAATATTTTATTTCCTCTTCTGTGGTCATGGGAATGCTAATTTAGACACAAACTGCTGATATAGGTACGCCAACTGCAAAATTTATTTCACGAAAAACCCCTTCTAAAGAAGGGGTTATTTCATACCTAACTAACCTAAACTTATATTTCTGATGCCTTTTCCCAAGTCAACTGAAGGAAGAATTTCGCTCCGTCTGCTTGATGGATGTATTCGTCTTGTTGGAAAGCTTCTGCTACATTTAGAGTTGAAACACTCAATACGTTTCCAGATGCCGATTTCATTGTGAATGTGTACTCGTCTGCCTCAAGGATAATTCCAGGATACCACTGAAACATGTCATCACCAGCAGCCATTACATCAATTGCTGAAAACACTACTTCACCACTTTTATCTGCAATTTCAATCTTCACACCTTGAAGGTTAGCATTTGCTCCTTCTGGTTGAAGCCAAACGAAGTTCAATTTAGCTACGTCTTCTCCCAAAACCGCTGTTGGAGCAGTCTCTTCGTTGCTTTCTACTGTGGTAGTGTCGGCAATAGTTACTGGTGCTGTTGGCATGTAGAATTCTTTCTGACAAGAAACAAGGCTAAGAGAAAGAACTGCTGCGAAGATGGAGATTGTGATTGAGTTTTTCATAAGTCAAATAGGTTATGCTTCTTTTACCCCAATCGACCGAAAAAGGTTTCACTTTTCTCAAAAAAAATTAATTTTTTTTTATTTTGAAACAGAAAACGGTATCGGAATGAAGACTTCATTGCCTTCAAACCTCAGTAAATACTGGCCATTTGCCAAATTCGAAACATTGAAAGAATTTTGCTCGGCAAATAGATTTTCTTGCTGAACCACCCTTCCTGAAAGATCATAAACACGATAAGAAGTAGCAGAATGCGTTCCTAAAGTGAAATTCAAGACCCCTTCAGTTGGATTCGGATACAACTTTGGCTCTGCTGCTGCGGATTCATCTATACCAACACAGCAAACATAAATAACTTGGGTATCTCTGTTGGTACATCCGTTATCGTCTACATAATTATAGGTAATCTGATAAAAGCCGGGGGCTACCAACTCGGGATAAAACAGGTTTCCACTTACTCCAAACCCTGTGTAATAACCTCCGGTTGGAATTCCGGTCATCTCTACTGGAGGATCTCCCGCCATAACAGTGTCCTGTGAAAGGAAGAGAACGGTTGGTTCAAACAACACGAAATAGTCAAATACTTCAGAGCTATTGGTACATCCGTTAGCGTCTGTGTAGGTATAATACACCTGGTGTGCGCCGCCGCCAGCAATAGTCGGGTCAATGGTACTTCCAACAATTCCATCACCAACATAGGTTCCACCCAATGGCAAGCCAACTATTCCAACGGGATCTGCTGAAATACAAATGCTGTCCGTTGAAATACCCATTGCCACTTCAGGTAACTCAAAAACCTCAACGCTTAGTTGATTACTACTTCCTTCACATCCAAATTCATTGATTCCTGTGCATGAATAGTTTCCCGATTCATTCACGGTAATTGTTTCGGTTGTAGGGCCGCTGTTCCATTCATAGCCAATTCCACCCGACGCGGTAAGATTAACAGACACATCGCCACAAAAGGTCAATGGACCGTCAGCAGTAATGGTAATGGTTGGTTGAGGCAAAACAGTAAATGTGTAGTCATCGGATCTTGTGCTACATCCGGGAGTTGTGGTTCCAATGACAAAAACGGTCATGGCTTCATCTACTTCTAGTGCCGCGGTTGTATCTCCTGTTGACCAAAGGAAATGATCTGCACCACCTGAACACAAGACGGCGGACTGACCTTCACAGAAAATAGTATCTCCCGTGATATGCACTGTCAAGTAGGGGTAATCACAATTTTTCAATTTTCCGAAAAAGGCTTCACCACCTCCGTTGTTTGTGGATTCGTATCCGCCAACCGCAAGATTCAAAGACGCTGAACTTCCAGCAAAAAACATTTCTTGATTGGCATTTATCACAAGGTCACTCACCGACTCGTCCGCACTTCCACCTAAATAAGAACTCCAATAGCGGACACCATCTATGGAATATCCAGCGAAGACAATATCATTCAGCCCGCCATTCGCGTTCTGAAAACCATTGTCGCCCAAATTTGAAGAGGTTGAATTTCCAGTAATGAAAACACTTCCTGCAGCGTCTGTTACAACACCCCAAAGCGATTCGTTTCCAGAACCACCGTAATAGGTCTTCCAATTCACACTTCCATCAATTGTATAAGAAGCTAAATAACCATCGAAACTTCCTCCACCATTAAACACTTGCGCAGCGCCTGGTGTTGAGATTCCGTTGATAGATCCTGATTTCCCCACTACATACAAACGATCTGCTGCAACATGAATAGCCTCGGCGCGATCTTCACTTGGTCCGCCAATGTAAGATGCCCATTCAATGACATTGCCCGAATTAATTTTCGCGAAAAAACCATCGTACGCACCGCCGCCGAACGTGTTCTGCGCTCCGCCAGTAGCCATGCCTGCAGAAGAACTTGTTGTTCCAGTAAAATATAAATTGAAGTCACTAGTCGCCACTAAGTCTCCTGCCAATTCAGCACCGCTTCCACCAAAATAAGTGTATCTCAAAAGGAATCCTCCCGGGTCAATCGTGCCTAAATAAAAATCACTTGCGCCACCACCGAATGCCGCTTGCAATGGGTCAAGCGTAATCAAGTCTGTTGAACTCGTTTCACCGATGAAATAAACTTCGCCTTGAAATCCTAAAGACAATGCTGTTAACTGCTCGTCGCCGCTTCCGCCGTAATAAGAGCACCATTCCAAAGTTCCGTCTGGAAACAACTTCAAAACAAATCCATCACGTGGGCCACCGCCGTAAACAGTCTGCTGACTCGCTGAAGCAAATGCCGACATAGAACTCGTGCTTCCCGCGACATAAATTCCACCGTAAGGATCAACAACAATATCGTTTCCAACATCATTTCCTGTTCTTCCGTAATACGT
>JBILOU010000135.1:0-3213 GCA_044374295.1 Flavobacteriales bacterium
GCCACCGCCGTAAACAGTCTGCTGACTCGCTGAAGCAAATGCCGACATAGAACTCGTGCTTCCCGCGACATAAATTCCACCGTAAGGATCAACAACAATATCGTTTCCAACATCATTTCCTGTTCTGCCATAATACGTTGCCCACAAGCGTTGATTCAAGGCGTTAAACTTCACCACATAAACATCATTGCTTCCACCCAACAATCCTTGATAACCCAAGTAAGAAATCAACGTCGTTGAATTCGTTGCTCCTGTTAAATAATAATCTCCATTTGCATCGGTGAATATTCCACGTGAATCATCGAGGCCTGTTCCGCCGTAATACGACGACCAAATAACTTCCGGATCTAATACTAACTCACCCTTGGTGTGCGAAGGAATTTCAAATTGAATGGCATTTTCATTCAAAATAAAGTTTCCGTCAATTTCTTTTCCTTGGTTGAAATAAACTGGCTTTGCGTCACTCACTTGTCCCATTTCAGCTTTAATTAGAAGGCTGCCATTTGTGCATTTTTCCAATTCCTCTGCCCCTTCAACTTGCATTTTAATTTGCTTCGCTGCTGCTGCATTTTCGGCAATGAACTCATACTTCAATCCGCTTTCAGTGATATACATTCTCCAATCAACACCCGGGTAAACATTCGCAATAAACACCTCTTGGAATGCTCTCGCTTTAATCCATTCTCCATCTAAAATGTAATTTTCCGAATAAACAGATCGCAATGATTTTGAAACGGCACTCTCAGAAGCACCCTTCCAATTCACATCGACACGCTCAGCATGCACACCCTCGCCATCATAGCGCTTGAATTGGTAGGTTAATCCGTTCTTTCGAACAAACACATCCAAGTCGGAAGTCGCGTAAGTGTAT
The DNA here is from genome assembly GCA_044374295.1 of Flavobacteriales bacterium. GTDB lineage: Bacteria > Bacteroidota > Bacteroidia > Flavobacteriales_D > Sanyastnellaceae > CAIZGX01. Next base: position 872 of record JBILOU010000135.1, read on the forward strand.
AAAACCGACTGGTCCAACTGGCCTTTTTCATTTTTTACTTGCCCCTTGTTCTCAATGAAAAAAGTATCATTCGCCTTAGCGAAATTGCTAGAGAACAGCGCAATAGTTGCAGTAAGGAATAGCGTGTAGAGAAATTTCATGCTTGGAGTGTTTTGCTTATTACGCTAATGTAAGAATTTGGTTTCAGCAGAACCGAATGTTCATTCGAACCTTACAAACCATGCAGTGTTAAATCTACCTAAAGATACTCAACCGCTCTGCATCCAAGCGAATCATAATGAATAAGAGTATGGTAAACGCCATAAGCGAAGATCCGCCGTAACTGAAGAAGGGCAGAGGAATACCAATGATCGGCGCTAATCCGAGCACCATTCCAATATTAATTAGCAAGTGCATAAATATGATGGCCGCAACACAATAGCCATAAACACGAGAGAATTGTGAACGTTGACGTTCTGCCAAGGCCACAAGTCGATAGATGAGTGCGAAGAATAATAAAATGACTAGTACGCTTCCAACAAAGCCCCACTCTTCTGCGACTGCGCTGAAAATAAAATCGGTCCACTGCTCTGGAACGTAATTGTTCTGGGTCATTGGGCCTTGATGAAATCCTCTTCCCAAGAAACCTCCAGATCCAACTGTAATCTTCGCCATCTCTGAATTGTAGGTCGCATCTTCACGCTCTACCGGAAGAGAAAGCATCACATAAATTCTTTCCTTGTGGTGCTTTTCAAGCACGTTGTCTACAATGTAGTTAATGGAAAATGCGAGGCTAGAAGCCAACACCAAAGAAATAACTATCACTGAATAAAGCATTCTCCTTGATCGAGGAACAATAAAGTTTCGGACGAAAATAAAGGCTAGTATTGCCAGCCCAAGCAACGACAGGAGAAACGTCCAAATCGAACTTTGCTCTCCGAAATACGGATAAGTTGTGCGGCCTGCACCGATAACAATACTTAGCGTTCCAATGACAACGCTTGCGAATCCGGCTATCAAGACGTTTCCCGACATTCCTTCACGATACATTACCAAAATAAACGCAAGAAAAGTAAGCAACGAACCCACATCGGGTTGAAGAAGAATGAGCATCGCGGGTAAACCGATTATAGCAAATGCTTGAATCCGCGTTCGTAGATTTTTTAATTGTACCCCAGAACCTGAAATGAATTTCGAGAGAAACAATCCTACACCAATCTTAGAGAACTCACTGGGCTGTATTCCAAAATCACCTATTCCAAACCAAGCCTTCGCACCATTTACTTCCTTCCCAATAACCAATACCAACATGAGTAAAAGCACGAAGAATAGATAGATGTATATCGCAAACTTGTTAAAGACCTCCGCGTCTAAGTACAGTATTACAACAATCAAAAACGCACACACACCAATCCAAACGAGTTGTTTTCCGTATTCTTCAGAAAATGTAAACGGACTTGGCATTAGCGGATTGAACGCCGCGCTGTATATCGTGAGCCATCCAAACAATACAAGCACTCCGTAGAGCGCAATTGTGCCCCAATCGAGTTGTAAGTTATGTTTGTTTGACGCTGCCATTAATTCAAAATTTTAGCGTTCATGATTAGCTCCTCTCTTCCTGTATTGGTGGTTCCTCCCTTCAAGTATTTTTCAATCATTAAACTTGAAATAGGCGCGGCCCAAGTTCCTCCGAAACCTGCGTATTCAACATAAACAGCTAAAGCAATTTTTGGATTTTCCTTTGGTGCGAAACAAACAAACACACTGTGATCCTCGCGCGGCTCGTTCTGAACGGTTCCAGTCTTACCGCAAATGACAATGTCTGAAAGCTTTATGCTATTTGCTGTTCCGCCAGGACCAACAACTTTTTCCATTGCGTTAACCACCGTTTCGAAGTATTCCGGTTTAACACCTACATCAACGCGAGTAACATATTCCGTGCGCGCAGAGCCCCCTCTTCCGATTTGCTTCACCGTATGCGGTGGAACATAGAACCCGCGGTTCGCTATGATGCACGCCAGATTACACATCTGAACTGGGTTAATCAGCAACTCACCTTCACCAATAGCAATTGAATATATAGTTGAGAAATTCCATCCGTTTACTCCGTACTTCTTGTTGTAATATTCAGTGCTCGGAACATTCCCTTTTTTCATATTCGGTAAGTCACTACCTAAGTTTGAACCGAATCCCAATTTTCGAATTTGCTCGTTCCAAATTGAAAGTCCTATTGCAGCATCTTTCGCGCGATTGTTCGGATCTCTATTCGCTTCCACCACACGTTGTAAAACCCCTCTGAAATAAGGATTGCACGAATGAACAATCGCCATCTCCAAGTCGTCCATGCTGTGTGCGCCGTGACA
>JBILOU010000066.1:0-11079 GCA_044374295.1 Flavobacteriales bacterium
GAACGCTACCATCGGGTAAAGAGATGTTTAACATAGGGAAAAATGAGGTGCAAAGATAGCAACAACGGGGCTATTCTATTTTAAGAACTTTGCAATATTCGGTTTGAAATAATTCGTGCTCTTCATCACCTTTCCATCTTCACGATAGATTGGCTGACCGTTATCGTCGAGCTTACTCATGTTGCTTCGCTGAATCTCTGCGAAGATCTCGCCCATTTGCTCGTGCAACCCATGTGCATTCATGGTGCCGCAGAGGATGTAAAGCATATCGCCTAACGCATCTGCTATTTCAACAATATCTCCATTCTGAGCAGCTTCTAAATACTCTTCATTCTCTTCCTTCATTAAATTGAAACGAAGCGTGTATTCGCGTTCTTCCAATTCTCCGGTTGGTGTTTTTCGAACAGGAATACCAAAGGCGTTATGAAATTCTTCCACGCAACCGATGAGGTGCGCAAGCGATGGATTTTTTTCATTATTCATATTTCGAAATTAATTCAAGTGCTCCGAAAGATTTTTTTTTCTTATTCACACAATTTAACAAAGCAGCCGTTCGTTCAAAGAGTAAGGTTCACCCATTCGGGTGTAGGTTTTGGTTAAGGAATCGAAAACGCTCTTCAACGGAAGGGCGTTTTTGATTTTCCAGAAAATAAAAAAGGGTTCCGAAGAACCCTAATCTATACTCTATCAAAGTATTCTTATTTCGAAGCCACTGGCCCGAAGTATTTTCTTTCTTGGATACGGCTTGCTTTACCAGTAAGGCTGCGCAAGTAGAAGATACGTGCACGACGCACCTTACCACGTTTATTCACTTCAATGGTATCAATGAAAGGCGAAGCAATTGGGAAAATACGCTCAACACCGACACTGTTCGACATTTTACGAACGGTAAAGGTTTCTGTTGAACCCGTCCCTCTTCTTTGGATTACAACTCCAGTGAATGTTTGAAGACGCTCTTTCGCTCCTTCAATAATTTTATACGTTACAGAAATGGTATCACCAGCAGCGAATTTTGGGTATTCTGCGATTGGGTTAATTCTGCTCTCAAGTTCCTTAATGCGGTTCATAGTCGTCTGATTTTCGTCCCTAAAAATAGGGGTGCAAATATATGCATTATTCTGAAAGGAACAAGGGAGAGTTCATTTTTTTTTGATTTTCCTCCCAATGGTTCCATTTTATTGCTGTTCCTTCGGCTTCTTGTCCTTGTGTTTCCAACGCTTGTGGGTCCATAGCCACAAATACGGTGCTTTGTAAATATCTTCAGCAACACGGTCATTCGCCAACTGAATAAGTGCTCCTGTTTCGAATTCGCGCGGATTATCTGTCAGCACTTCAAAGTGCGATTCGTAATATCCTCTTCGAATTTTATTCAGATGTCCGAACACGACAGGAAGGTTTAATTCTTTCGCATACTTCTCTGCGCCATAATACGCCGGTGTCTCAATGCCTAAGAAGTCAATCCAAACACATTTCTTCGGATCGGCAGGCGATTGATCCACAGCGAAAACCATTCCCATGAGCTCGCCCTGATGCTCTTCCAAGTACTCTTTTGTTGCACGAGTTGAAACCAACTGCATTCCATACTTCTTGCGCGATTCGCGCATCTTACGGTCGAAATACGGATTGCTCAAGCGCTTATAGATGGCCACGAGTGGCATGCTGCATTGAATTGGTGCTGCCAGTGCCCACAACTCCCAATTCGCATAATGACCGCCACAAAGGATAATGCTCTGACCTCTGTCTGCGTAGCTCTTTAGCACTTCTGGATTATGGACAATAAACCGTTTGCGCAGCTGTGACTCTGTGACTGAAAAGTTTTTGATGACCTCCAAAATTAAATCACAGAAATGACGATAAAACTCCCAAGCAATTTGCTCTCGTTCTTTTTTTGTTTTGGTTGGAAAAACCAATTCCAGATTGTACATGACCACCTTCTTGCGATAGCCCATGCACACATACAAGATGAAGAACGCCAAATCAGATATTCGATAAAGAATAAAATAAGGCAGCAAACTCAATGGCTTCAGGAAAAGCCAAAACAACAATCGACTCATTTCTTTTACAAGTTCTGAATCAGATTCTTCTTCGGATATTTCACCGTGAAGCGTAATTGACGTTTCTCTGTCTTCTCAGGTTCAACGGTCATCTTCCACGTTACTTTTCCAGTAGCGACTTCTTGCGTAGCGCCTGAAAGTTCTTCCACCACAACTTCCAAATCTGCATTCTGCGTAAGTGGAACTTGGTCGTAGACTTCAATATTGATTGCCTTCTTCTTCGTGTTCACGATGGTGATTTCATAAGCCTTCGAAGTAGATTTCTTCACACCGAAAACACTGGTCTTACAGAAGTCTTTCACTTGATCGCGCTTCACGGTAATGGCGTTGTCGCGTCCCAATGAAAGTTGAAGGGTGTCGTTCGCCAAAGCCGGATCTATGTATCCGTTTCCAACAAAAGTTCCTTTGAAGTAAATGTTGCTTTCACCGCTTAATAAACTGTACTGCATCCAATCAATGATATCCGCTTGCAAATAAGCCGCTGCTTCCAACTTCGGAATTGCTACGTATTTGTATGAAGCTTTCAATCGTTGTTTTTGCATGACCACCTCAACCGGCTGATTGTCGCTAGCGATGTCGTATTTAATAGAAATCTTAAATTCCGTGCTTACTGAATTGGAGGTAATTGTTGTGTAGGAAGCAGAGGTTAACATGTTGTTCATGGCTATGGAAGACTTGTCCATTTCTTGCGCATACCCTGAAACTGCCGCAGGCCTCTGATAATCCTCATACGCCTCTGCTCTAGCTCCTCTTGCGCGATAAGCCTGAGGCGAATAAATATTTACATACCACGGATTCAAGGCAGGCACTTGAGCACCCACATTCGGGTTACCTGTTGAAATAGTCAAGTTAACACGCTTCCAATCTACACCTGTTCCTTGCCACACTTTCGCGCGATAAGTGAATTCGATATCAGACTCAATGTCTTCAGCACGCAAGTCATAGTAAGGCGTCCATCCTGCATTGGTTGCTAAATAAGTAATCACCACATCTGCTTTTTTGTCTTCGTCCGTCGTTACCACGAATTCAATTTCACCCGGATTGGTCACGTTTTGCGATTGCAATTGAGACAACTGTGTTTGAAGTCTTTGTAACTTTTCGTTGCTTTCACGATCGGTCTGATTCAAGTCTAAAATCTTGTATTCAATTTCCTTCATGCGGCTTCTGTAGAAGTCTGCCATCTCTGCAAGATCTTCACGAATAAGCAATCCGTTGTCTCCCTTAATTGAGCGATTCGCTTGCAAGAACGCTTTCTCTTCCTGATACACCGCGCGTAAACTTGCTCGCTCAGAAGTTTGAAAACCTAAAAGTTTAATGCTGTCTTGAATGGCACGCACGCGAGTATTTGAAACCTTCGAGGTGTAATTCATCTGATGCTTCACACTTAGAATGGTGTAATCCTTATTTCCTAAAATCTGAATAGAGTTAACGTCCATGCCGGCTGTAAGTCCAGAAAGAACAAGCGTATTCTCACCTTTCTTCAAGGTTACATCGCCCTTGTGTGTTACTTGAGCACCGCTTAGAAATAAAGTCACATCGGTAATTGGAGCGGTAACGCTCTTCGATTGAGAGAAAGAAACAAACGCACAAAGCGCGAAGAAAAGGGTAAACCTTCTTTTCATGGTCTAATAATTTTTTGTAAAAATAAGTCTTTTGTCAAACAGAATCGGAATTCAAATATTGCCCATTCTTAGAATTGAAGGGTTCGGGTTGCGAATTGCTTGTTCAATTGAAGTTCATGCGAGCACAACAGCACGAGTTTATTCTCCTCCTTCGCCCACTTCAACAATTCACCAAAAAGTTCTTGTCGCGCATTCGCATCGAGATGCGCAGCAGGTTCATCGAGCAACACTATTGGCGTATCCTGTACCCAAACCCGCGCCAGCTGAACTCTTTGGAATTCACCGTCGCTCAATTCAGTGAGTAAATTGTCTTGAAGATTTTTCAAATTGAATTTTTCAATGGCCTCTTCCACCCGACTCATCTTCCTTCCAACTAAATCTCCAACGGCTATGGCTGTTCTTACTTCCAGCGCAGCAGCAGTAGTCTTTCTGGAAGGAATAAATGAAATGTAATTGGCGCGTTCCGCGAAGGAAAGTTTGGAAAGACTGTTCCCTTCCAACCAAATTTCACCCTGTGTGGGTTGAATTAATCCGGCAAGCGTTTCGAGGAAAGTCGATTTACCCGAGCCGTTGTTTCCTTCAATAGCCACCAACTCTCCGAAAGAGAAGGACATATTCAAGTTGGAAAGAACCGATTTCTTTCCGCGAACAACGCTGACTTCCTTCACCACTAGCTGATCCATACGCCGCTTCGTTTAGGGTTGAACACAATGTAAAACACGCACGGAATGCCTATCGCAGCGGTCACTGCGTTGAGCGGCAATGCGTAATAGCGCGAAAGAGCGTCGGCAATGACCAACAAAAGCGCTCCGACAAACGGAATGAAAAGTACAAGTTGAAGTTGATTGAAGGTTCGAACAAACATGCGCGCAACATGCGGTGCCATGAGTCCGATGAAAGCGATAGGTCCGCAAAACGCGGTGATAGTCGCTGTTGAAATTCCAACTGAAATTAAAAACACCCAACGCAGTTTCACCACGTCTACTCCGGAAGTAGCAGCAATCTGCTCTCCCATGGCGAAAGCATTCAACTTCCGCAAGAAATAAAAAGTTGGAATGAAAGGAATGAAAGCACCTGCGAAGAGCCACGGCAATTGCTTCAGCGTAATTCCGTCCATGGATCCCATGCCCCACACCACGAGTTGATTGACGTTATTGGCTCCCGCCATTTTCTGAAGAATGCTTTCAATGGCACCGGTAAAATGGGAGAAGAGCAGTCCAACAACCAGCAGCGTTGAAGCCATTGGAAGTTTTCGCTGAATAAGAAGGAGCAGCGTCAAGACGAGCATGGCACCTATGAAGGCAGGAATGAACAATGCCCATGTCCCGGCATTCAAGAACCACGTGGCACCCCATGAAGTAAGGAAAATAACGGCCATGGCCAGCGATGCTCCGCCTGTAATGCCTAAGACCGAAGGACCTGCGAGTGGATTTCGGAAGATGACCTGCATGTAATTTCCGCTTAACGCGAGTGAACTTCCGACAATTAAAGCACCCAGCACATGAGGAAGTCTGTGCTGCCAGAGGACGCGTCCGGCCGGAGATTGACTTCCCTCCAACAACGTATTCAAGGAAATATATTGGCTGCCCAACATGAGGGCAACTATGCTTACCACAATCAGCAACAGGAGCAAAATAAATAACTTTATTGTTGAATGGGTTAGCTTCATGATTTTGGCAAAATTCACGATTAATTGAAGTGAACACAAAAAAAAGTGGAAGTTTTATGAATACTTCCGACTTTTGCACCTCATTTACTAAACATGAAATTCGATAAAAACACCGTCATTGGTCTTTCATTAATGCTGTTGATTGCCGTTGGCTTCAGTTGGTATTCTGCTAAGACTAAAGCAGAAGCGATGGCCAACGCCCCGCAACAAACCGAGCAAACTGCGCAACAATCGAGCACTCCTACTACAGAGAACACGGCAGTTGTTGCAACTACGGACACCGCTGCGCAAGCGCAAGTTGCCACATTGAACACCGCCCGATATGGCTCACTGGATGCAGCAGCTATGCCTGCAGAAGAGACCTACACGGTTCTTTCCAACAAGAAGATAAAAGTTAAGATTTCTTCGAAAGGAGGACTTTTACATTCAGCAGAATTACTTGAAGCCGATTACAAAAAATACAATTCTAATGAACAAATTCAGCTTTGGGATACTACTCAAAGCAAGATGGACATTGCTTGGAAGAACGGCAGTGGCTCTGTTTTGTTCTCAAGCGAATTGAATTTTGTTGCTTCAACGAGCAACGCCAACGCAACAGATGGCGCCGCGACAGTTGTGCTAACGGCTACTGGAAGCAATAACGCGCAATTGCAGTGGACCTATACACTTGAACCGAACTCGTACAATGTAAAATGTAGCTTCGAGGCGAAGGGATTAGAAAATGAAATGTTCGGATCTCCATTGGTTTTTCGTTGGTTGCTGAACGGATTGGCACAAGAAAAAGGTATTCAAGCAGAGCGTAGCAAGTCTTCTATTTTCTATCGCGAAATGGAGGAAGACCGCAATTACTTGAGTGAAGGTTCTGGTGATCAGAAGCGTCCAGAAAAAGAATTGAACTGGGTTGCGATGAAGCAAGATTACTTCACTGCGGCTATTATTAGTGCTGAAGGATTCGACAAGAATGCCGACTTAAGTGTTATAGTTCCTGCAGACTCGCAGCATACCAAATCGTATTATGCTGAATTGCCTTTGAAAACAAAAGCCTCTTCAAACGCCAAGGCTGAATTCCAATTTTACTTAGGTCCGAATGAGTACAAGGCGCTTGAAGCAAGCGGCGCAGCTGAGTTCACCAACATTATTGACTACGGATGGTGGATCATTGGATACGTGAACAAGTATGTGGTTCGTCCCTTGTTCTGGTTCCTTTCAGATTACATCTTGTCTTTCGGATTGATTATCTTAATTGTAACCATTATTATTAAGATGGTCCTCTTCCCTATCACTTGGAAGAACTTCTTAAGCGGCGCGAAGATGCGTGTCTTGAAACCAGAGATCGATGAGATTAACAAGAAGTTCGAAGGAAAAGATCCAATGGAAAAGCAACAAGCGACCATGGCGCTTTACCGTCAGACAGGTGTGAATCCGTTTGCAGGTTGTATTCCTGTTTTGCTTCAAATGCCAATTCTTTACGCGATGTTCCGCTTCTTCCCTGCAGAGATTGTATTGCGTGGAAAGAGTTTCTTGTGGGCCGAAGATTTAGCGGCTTACGATAGCATCTTGAATTTACCCTTCAACATACCATTCTACGGGACGCATGTGAGTGGATTCACTTTATTAATGGCAGCATCTACGTTTGTTTATTCGAAGATGAGCATGGGTTCACAGCCAACGATGACTCAACCGGGAATGCCGAATATGAAAGTGATGATGAACATCTTCTCGTTCATGATGATCTTCTTCTTCAACAGCATGCCATCTGGATTAAGCTTGTATTACTTCACAGCGAACATTATTTCTATTGGCCAAATGTGGGCGATTAAGAAGTACTTCGTAAATGAAGATTCAATTCGTGAGAAGATTGAAGCGAACAAAAAGAAGCCTAAGAAAAAAGGTGGATTCGCAGCCCGTATTGAAGAAATGCAAAAGGCACAACAAGCGAAGTTAGATGCCAACAAGAAGAAATTAAGAAAGTAAAAAGTCAAACATCAAATAAATCAAATGAAAAAAAATCTCATTCTCGCACTAACGGTGCTCATGATGATTCCAAGCGCAATGTTCGCTACGGAAGGCATGTGGGTGGTGGCTATGTTGAATAAAATTAACGAAGCTGAAATGCAAGGTCTTGGATTGAAACTTTCCAAAGACGATATCTACAACATTAATCAGGCGTCTTTGAAAGATGCGATTGTACGCTTCGGAGCAGGATTTTGCACCGGAGAAATTGTGAGCGACCAAGGACTTGTATTTACAAATCACCACTGTGCTTACGATGCAATTCAATCTTCTTCAACATTAGAAAACAACATTCTTCAAAATGGATTTTGTGCGAAGTCGTTGGATCAGGAGATTCCGATTCCAGGCTTAACACTTTCTTTTTTGGTTCGTGTTGAAGATGTAACTGAAAGTGTATTGGGCGCTGTGAATGCGAACATGACTGAGGCAGAGCGTGAAGCTGCAATTATGGCTCGTAACAGAGAATTGGTGAAGGCTGCGAACGAGAGCGGCCTATACAATTCTGAAGTAAAAACATTCTATGCAGGTAACGAATTTTATTTATTCGTTTATCAAACGTATCGCGACATTCGTTTGGTAGGTAACCCACCTGAAAGCGTTGGTAAATTCGGTGGTGACACAGACAACTGGATGTGGCCGCGTCACACCGGTGACTTCAGTATGTTGCGTATTTATGCAGGTGCTGAAAACAAGCCTGCAGATTACAGCAAAGACAACACGCCTTTGAAGCCTAAGCACTTCTTCCCTATTAACATGGGTGGCGTGAAGCAAGGCGATTTCGCAATGATCATGGGTTATCCAGCAAGAACTTCTCGTTACTTAACTTCATACGGAGTTGAGCAAGCGGTTGACGTGCAGAACCCTATCTTGGTTGAATGCTTCGGTTTGAAATTAGAGACTTGGAAGAAAAACATGGATGCGAACGAAGGTGTTCGCTTAATGTATGCTGCGAAGTATGCAAGCACTGCAAACTCTTGGAAGTACTACATTGGACAAACTCGCGGATTGAAGCGTTTAGATGTTGAAGGAAAGAAAGCTGCTACTGAAGCTGGATTCACGAAGTGGTTAACTTCTAATTCTGCAGCTAACGAAAAATACGGCAAGTCACTTCCGATGTTGCAAGACTTTTATTCTTCAACCAACGAAACACAAAAAGCATTTTTGTATGCTCGTTTAACTGGAATGGGTGGAGCTGAATTCATGGGCTTGGCTTCTGAATTCCAACGCACCTTCGAAAAGTATTTTGCTGAAACCGATGCTACGAAGAAACAAGCCATGCTTGATGGCTTCAAAGCTTCTGCTGAAGCGTTCTTTGTTGAATACAATACACAAACTGATAAAGATGTGTTTGTTGCATTGACAAACTTGTATCGCAATCGCATTGCAGCAAACGCTCGTCCATCTTGGCACGCTGTGCTTGATGCAAAATACAAAGGAAACGTTCAGGCTTATGCTGACAAACTTTTCGCAACTTCTGTTATCGTTGACAAAACAAAATTGATGAACTTCCTGGCGAAGCCAAATCAAAAGGTTTTCGAAAAAGATCTTGCTGTTGCAACAGCGAAGAGCGCTGGTGAATTCGGTGACGCTTTGAGAAAACTTATTCCTAGCGAGAAGATGAGCAAAGGGCAGCGTGAATTTGTAGCTGGACTTCGTGAAATGAATCCTACTAAGCAATACGCTCCAGATGCGAACAGTACTATGCGTATCACATACGGACAAGTAAAAGACTACACTGCTGCAGATGCTGTTCATTACGATTTCTATACTACTGCAAAAGGAATTATGGAGAAACGTGATAACAGCAATCCAGAGTTCGTTGTACCAGAAGCATTGGCACAAAAAATTCAGAACAAACAATTCGGTCGTTATGCAAATGAGAAAGGTGAATTGCCAACTTGTTTCATTGCTGACTTAGACATCACCGGTGGAAACAGCGGTAGCCCTGTGTTGGATGCGAACGGTCAAATGATCGGTATTGCATTCGACGGTAACTGGGAAGCTATGAGTGGTGACATTGCATACGAACCAGAATTGCAGCGCACTATTGCGGTTGACATTCGTTACGTGTTGTTCATTGTTGAAGAGCTTATGGGCGGAAAGAATATTGTAGATGAGATGTTGTTTGTGAGAGGAGCAAGAAACTAATTGAAATTAGATATCTGAAAAAAAGGGAGCGAATATTCGCCCCTTTTTTTTTGCTATTAACAATAAAATCACGTATACATAAGTTTCTTATGTATATTTGTCCTATGTATTCATCAGAACTAATTAAAGGCACCCTTCGAACCATTGTTCTTAATCTTTTAAAAGAGAACGGACGTATGTATGGTTACGAAATAACGCAACGCGTAAAGGAACTTACCGACGACAAAATACAAATCACGGAAGGAGCCTTGTATCCCCTGCTTCATGCTTTGGAAGCCAGTGAGGACTTGGAAACTGAAGTGGAATTTATTGGAAAACGTCAGCGTAAATACTACCGCCTGACAAAGCAAGGCAAGCAAACAAGTAAAAAGAAAATAGACGAACTCCGAGAGTTTATTGAAACACTTCAAATTCTCTTGGATGCGAATAAAGGAACGAGCCATGGTTTCATTAACTGACGAACAAGTTGATTTCATTCGAAAAGAAATTGAATCACATGGAATTAGTTTGCCTGATCTGCAAGCTAATTTGATAGATCACATGTGTACAATTATTGAAAATGAAATGTCGGATAGCGACGACTTCCACTCGTTCTTTTATTCAATTCTTCCACGTTTTTTTCATGACAACTTACATGAAATTGAAATGGAAACCATTCAATTAATTCATCAACAAAAATTCAAACACATGAAAAAGGCACTTAATTTATCACTATTGGCATCAGCCGCAATCTTAGTCCTTGGCGTAATCTTTAAAATATACCACTTACCAGGCGCTGCCGCTTGTTTTGTAGCAGGGACAGGCATTTCAGTACTCGCTGTCTTTCCTCTTTTACTAATTCTACTCTACAAACAGCCTATTTCTCTTATTCAAAAAGGTGTAGACTTTCTTGGAACCTTGAATGTTCTTTTGTTCGCGGTAGGATGCCTATTCAAAGTCATGCATTGGCCTATGGCAACTATCTTAATGCTCACAGGAATTTCCTTGCATTCCCTCGTCTATGTGCCTTTGTATTTCTATCATCAACGCAGAGTTAACGCGGACAAGTGGAGAGGCGCACTGAACAGCTTTCTTTTCTTGCTTATTGGAATTATGCTCTTTATGCTCTTCAATTTGAAAGTGCAGTTATAAAACAAAAAGGTCGACCAATGGTCGACCTTTTTTATTTCACTCCATGTTGTATTACAAATGCATAAACTCTTTCTTCTTCAACAAATATTCTTCTGACTCTCTGAATTCCGGATCGTCTACGCAACAGTCTACTGGACAAACAGCCGCACATTGAGGCTCGTCGTGAAATCCAACACACTCGGTGCATTTGTCAGAAACGATGTAGTAAACATCCATGCTCTTCGGCTCTTGAAGTCCGTCTGCATCTAATTCACCACCGCCGTTCAATGGAGTCATGATTCCTCGAAGACCAGTTCCTTCACTGTACTTCCATTCTGCACCACCCTCGTAAATCGCGTGGTTCGGACACTCTGGTTCGCATGCACCGCAGTTGATGCACTCGTCTGTAATCATTATTGCCATATTCTGCTATTTATCTAAATTCAACCTTAATTTCGCGTGC
>JBILOU010000015.1:0-38969 GCA_044374295.1 Flavobacteriales bacterium
ATAACCTGTTTACCCTCTTCGTAGTTCGCCTTTATTTCTTCGGCGTTTGAAGTGGTAATAAATTCTTCAGCAGGAAAAGGCTCAATGCCTAGCGCGCGCAATTTTGCGAGTGCTTCTCTGCGTACAATTTCTTCAGGGGAAAGATTCAAATTCATGAACGCGAATTTAGCACAATTACGAACTCGCCCTTCGGTTCGTGTGTGCTGAAATGCGCTAAAAGTTCAACAAGGGTTCCGCGACGTGTTTCTTCGAATTTCTTGGATATTTCGCGGGAGACAGAGCATTGACGGTCTTCACCACAGAATTTTATTAACTGTTCGAGGCATTTCACCATGCGGTGTGGAGACTCATATAGGACTGAAGTGAAGGGGTTTTCAGCTATTCGCTTCAATTGTGTTTCTCTTCCTTTTTTTTGTGGAAGGAATCCTTCAAAAATAAATTTATCGGTTGGAAGGCCACTGTTCACAAGTGCCGGAACGAAAGCCGTTGGGCCTGGAAGGCATTCAATTGGAATGTTGTTTTGAATGCATGCGCGAACCAACAAAAATCCAGGATCTGAAATACCAGGAGTTCCAGCATCGGAGATAAGAGCTACCGATTGCGATTGCTGAATGCGTTCAATAATGTGATCGAGTTTTTGATGCTCGTTGTGTTGGTGGAAGGCCACCAACTGTTTTGAAAATTCAAGGTGATGCAACAATCGAACGCTCACTCGGGTGTCTTCACACAAAATGAAATCGCACTCCTTTAAAATGCGAATGGCACGCAGAGTGAGGTCTTCAAGGTTTCCAACAGGAGTGGGGACTACGAATAGCTTCATGCCATGTAGCGTCTGTTCACCAAGTCTGTGAAATCTTTCGCGGCCATTGATTCTGGATTCCAGCTGTATTTGTCTCGCAAAGTTTGAAGAATTCGCATGGCCTCATCGCGATTGGTATTGTTCAGTTTTTCCAAAGTCACTTCGTATTCTTGGTTGTTTCCTTTGAACAAGTCTTTGCAGAATTGAAAGCGTTGATTCAATGAAATATTTTTCTTCAAATCGCTAATCGGAGAACCTTCTAATTTCTTTGCAATGCTTGCTTGTTGATTCGCATTTTCTTTGAACGTGTCGTTCAAGGAAACCATCGGTTTCACTTCCCCCTTCGGAGCCTCTTCAACAGGTGCTTCTGTAACCAACGTCATCACTGGTGTTTCAGCTATGGGCTCATCATTCGGTATCAATTGAAAAACGATGTCTTCGTCTTCATCCTCTTGTGAAGCATCTTGTGCAACATCTTTCGTAAAATCTTGTGAAACATCTTGCTCCGCACCTTGTGTAACACCTTCCACAGGACCTTGCTCCGCAACCTGCTCCACCTCTTTGATCGCATCAATCAAGTTCACTTGATTCGCTAATTCTGGTGGTGTTGAAACTGGAGTAGTATCGATCTTAATTGGTTCTGAAGTTTCGAGAACCGCTTGCATTTTTTCAGCAGGAGTAATTGTTTCTGTGAAAGCTTTGAAACGAAGAACAATGAGTTTTTCGTAGAGCTCACTGCATAATTCAACTAGATGCTGCGTTTGTTCTGGAGACATTTTGCCAGATAGCAGTTCGTTAATGTTGTTGTGAAGGTCGTCTGAAAGTTCTTTCAAGCCCATAGCGTTTTCCATAGTACAAATTGTACTTCAAAAATAAACTCCCAATGCTTTCCTTTTCAGGAAGTATTGGGAGTTATTAAAAGCGGAAAGTGAACACTTAACGCTTATGAAAGTCGAGATTAGTTTCCTTCAGTCGATTCTTTCGGAACTTCAGGATAGACAACCAATGGACAATCTCCAGGAGCTGCAAGTAATTCTGCGTCTAATGTTTCTGGAGTAACCAAAAGTTGATTGGCAATTTTGTTCGTTGGATCCAATTGCAATACCTTGTTCCAAGCAGACTTTGAACAATTGATATCACCCATGTTTCCGTAGTATAAACCAAGGTATTGGTATGCCTCAACTAAATTCTTTTTATTCTTTTCGATTACTTCAGGATCTTGTCCAACTAGGATAATTCCTTTTTCATAGAAAGGCTTAGCTAATCCTTTTGCTGGACTTGTTTCGGTTACTGCTGCAAGGTCAATTTTGTTTTGACATTTACCTACCCAGAACCAAGCTTCAGGATAACGTACGACGCTTCTGCGGAAGGTCGTATCAGCGATCACGTATTGCTGAGAGAAGTAGTACATCTGACCTTGAATGAATTGGTCTTTGGCGTCTGCACCCAATTTCACCATTTTCTTTTCGTACCAATCTGCTGCTTTGCTGTAAAGTTTAATACGAAGTGCTTCATTTTCTTTTCCTTTTGAAGCAATGGCTTTGTTCGTGTAGATGGTTGCAATTTCATTGTATCCATCTGTGTAATCTGGGAACAATTCAATTGCTTTTTCTAAATAAACCACACCCAGGCTATCTTGTCCAAGCCCAAGACAGATTTTGCTATAATTCACATAATCTGAAACGTCTTGGTTTTTCACTTCTTGTCTTGCGAAATAGATGTCCATGTAGTTTTTCGCGTCTGCGAAGTTTTTCAATTCCAAGAATGAATATCCCAATACACGATTAAGTGTGTGGTTGTCTGGGTTACATGGAATAGCCGCAGTAACCTCAGTGATAGCGCGATCATAGTTTTTCGTCAAGTAGAAGAAAGATGCATAACGTTGTTGAACGCGGCAAGAGTTGTTCAATTCCAAGTATTTCGCGTAAGCTGCAATAGCTTCTTCGAATTGTCCACGGTCTTTTAAAAGCTCAGCTTTTTCGCGGTAAGAAGGAGCGAATGTTGGGTCGGTTGCAATGGCTTCATTGAAGAATTTCAATGCTTCGTCGTTGTTCTTAGCACCGCGGTACAACTTTGCTTTTCTGTATAAAGCAGGAACATATTTCGAATCAATCTCAAGACACTTGTTGTATTCAGAAATAGCTGGAGATTGGTTGTTTATTTCTTTGAAGCTTTGGTAATCTCCAAGTGTTAATCCCAATTGAAGACGGATAGCGGTGTTTTCGATTACAACTTCAGCCAATGCATCAAGCGCTTGTTTTGAAGCGCCAAGGTTCTTAGCGTCTTCTGCTATGTTCGCAGCAGCGATAGCGATGTAAGTTGTATACTTCAGGTCTTTAGACGCTTTGTTTTTCTTGTTGTCTACAATGCCTTTTGCTTTTGCGAAATAGGTATCGGCTTTTCCGCCATTGCCTTCACGCATTTCAATTTGACCAAGACCAACGTAGTTCAACGGGAAAAGAGAATCTGCTTTAACACCAGCTAAAAAAGCTTCCTTTGCTTCAGCAGTTTTTCCTGCGTCGATGAATTTTCCATCGATAGCCCATTCCAAATAATTGAATCCATCAACAGCAAATTTCTCAGCGCTATTCGGCATAGCAGCTAAATCGCGAAGAGCTTTTTCATAGCGCTCGTTCAATGTTGAAGTACGAATTGGATCGAATGCAGGATCCAACACAAGTGGGGCCGATTTCTGTGCAGTGCACGAAAGAAGTAGCATATTGGCTACTAGGAGAAAGAATAGGTTCTTCATATTCATGTTTACTTATTTCAGGTTTAATCTTTAATTCTAATTACTCTTGTTGGCGACGTAGCAGCAACCATGCCCATTTTGTGAATGATGAGCTGACCCTTCTCTCCATTAAGGAAAGAAATGAATCCTGTTCCCACGGTACCCTTCAGTCCTGTGCGTATTGCATAGACATCTCGGGTAAACGGATAGCTCTTGTCGAAGACATAGGCTTGGAAAGGATATCTCACACGCTCGGGGTGATCGGTTAAGGTGTTGTTTAAAATTCCAACAACATCAATTTTATCTCTGAAAGCCTTGGTAACCTTGTCTTCTGGATCGGTAATCCAACTAACTGAAATAATTCCAATGGCACCCGGATTGTCGTGAACGTAGTTAATCACAGCAGCAGTGCTGTCCATGGCGAAGAAATTCGCAGGCATTCCACCTCCATTTAAAAAGTTATCTTGCACATAACGCGCGTTGCACGATCCGTTGTGATCGAAAATAATTCGGATGTCTCCGTTTTTGTTGGAAGGGTTGATCTGATTCCAGTTGGTTATTTGTCCGCCTAGAACTTGTTTCGCTTGATCAAGGGTTAAAACAGAATCTTGATTGTCCTGATGAATAATGAGTGCAATAGCGTCTGTAGCAATTTTCACAGACTCTGGTAAGCGTTGCTTCGAAGCAAAGAAATCCAATTCAGCTTGGGTAAGCGGACGATTGATAATAGCTGCTTGAATGCTGTCTGCAAGCAGCAAGCGAATGATTTCCTCTTCCGTTGAATAGGTAGGTTTGATTTTCGCTTTGTCATAAATCTGCTCGTAAACAGGAATTTGCGACTGCATCATAAGGCTGTAACTTTCGTCAACGCCAATTTTCAACTCACCTGAGGAAATACCTGGAGCCGATTGGTCGTAGTTCCCGCAACTCGCGAGCAACGCGCCAAACAATGCTATGAAGAATATTTTTTTCATTTTGTGGTATCCTCTGATTTTAGTTCTTTCCACGCTAGTTGAACTCTTCTTGCACGCATAGCTGCATAAAGGAATAGCACAAGTGCAAACCAATATTTTCTTTGGCCAGGTAAGGTGTTGTCTAACGCGCTGGAGGCCACACAAAAGATGGCCATTCCAACGAAAACTCCTACCATAATTATCTGGCTTATTAGCAAGGGCTTTTTCAGCATAGGGTGCAAATTTAATCGTTTACAAGTGAAAATTGAATAGGAATAGTTTGTTTTACAGCAACGGACGTATTTCCGCTACGACCGGGGATCCAATTCGGCATTTTTTGAATGGCTTTCACCGCTATTTTATTCAACTCGTCGCCGTTATCAATGCCACGTTCTACAGACACTCGCGAGATGCTTCCGTCTTCTTCAATTACGAATGAAACGTAGACAGTTCCTTCGATTCCGAGGTTCTTCATTCGCTCGGGATAATAGATGTTGTCTTGAAGGAAGGCATACAATTCAGAGACTCCGCCAGGAAATTCCGGCATAAACTGAGCGAATGTTTTGAAATTGTTATTTTTTTTCTTTTTCACCGTCGTGGTATCTACAGAGAAGTTGGGTTCTTCAGGGAAACCAAAGAAGTCTTCGTCATCTCCACCAAGGCCAACCCCTCCGAATCGTGAGAATACACTAGTCTTCTTGGTTGTGTGATCCACAACGTTAACCGTGCGGTTTTCTGCACCACCTCCTTGTGCTTTCTGCACGAGCGATTGCTTCTTCTGTTCTTTTTTGGGTTGAATTTTAATCTCATCCAAGCGTACAGTCGCGAGTTGGGTCATTTGAACCTCCGGAGCCTTTTTCTCAATAGCCTTGTTCGTCAAGGTCATCGCGAAGAGGAAGCCAGAGACGAGGCAAATGCCCATGGCTGTTGAAAGTAATGTTCGGCGACCGTAGTTTTTACGAAGCGTATAAGCGCCATACATTTTGTTACGTGTTTCAAACACTACTTCATCGAGTGTATTGAAAAGGTTGCGGGTCGTTTTCATAACTGTTGTTTTCTTTTTCAAACGAGTTATTGCTCCGCCATGGTCTGTTGAAGGGCTATCTTTGACATTCATTTCCATCTATAAATTTCCTTTCTATGAAAGTCAAATTATTGCTTATTTGCCTACTTGTTCTTGCTGAAACTCAAGCGCAGCAAGCACATTACCTTGTTTCAAATGGAAAGAAATTACCTTTTCAAGAGTATGTGGTGAATGGAGATTACGAGGCTAGACTTCCGTTTATCTTGTTTCTGCACGGTGCCGGAGAGCGTGGAAGTGATAATCTAGCGCAGACCAAAGTGGGTTTACCTGTGCTTATGCAAACCCTGAAGGCAGCAGGTTTGGAACATTACGTCTTGTGGGCACCGCAATGTCCGAGCGATGAACGTTGGACAGACGTCGATTGGAAAGCCATTGAGCACACCATGAAGAAGAATCCAACATGGCCCATGCAAGTCTTGATGAATGGAATTGATTCGCTCGTGTTGAACACCAGGATGATTGATACCACGCGCATGTACATTGTTGGATTAAGCATGGGCGGATACGGAACTTGGGAATACGTTGCTAGACAGCCGTATCGCTTTGCTAGCGCGATGCCGGTTTGCGGTGGCGGAGATATTGTACAAGCAAAAAACAATACGCAAACCGGCGTATGGGCCTTTCATGGAAAGGCCGATAATGTTGTTCCCTATGAGAACTCAGTTCGTATGGTGAACGCAACAAAAAAGGTGAACACGAATGTTCACCTCATTTCTTATCCAGATGTCAAACACGACAGTTGGAACAAAGCTTTCGCGGAAAAGAAAATCGTTCGCGATTTCATTTCAACACGAAAGAAATAAATGCTATTGTCCGAGCTGTTCTTTAATTGCCGCAATCTTGCTTAACGCATCAGATTGTTTTTTGCGCTCGCCTTCCAATACGGCAGCCGGCGCATTTTGAACGAATCGTTCATTCGAAAGCTTCGCCTCAACCGACTTTAAGAATCCTTCGAGGTAGGCCAACTCTTCCTTCATCTTCGCTTGCTCTGCTTCAACGTCTACAGATGCAGTATATGGAATGAAATATTCAACCCCATTCACCATGAAGCTGAAAGATGGGCTCATCTTTTCAGACACCTCGTTCAATTCAGTGATGTTACACAAATGTTTGAACGCTTCATCGAACGAAGAATCTCTGTTTGCTGTTTTCATGAATGAAACAACCAAGGCTTCTTTGTTCGGAAGGTTTTGCTTTTTGCGAACGTTACGTACTTCAGTCACCAATTGCTCAAACTCTTCAAATTCCTTCTGAATGTTCGCATCAAAGGTTTTTGCTGCAGGCCAATTCGAAATACAAATCATTTCCGATTCACTCTTCCAAGAGTCCATGTGCTGCCACATTTCTTCCGTTAAGAAAGGCATAAACGGATGTAACACTTTCAATAAATTTTGGAAAATATCAAGTGTGTCGTTGTAAGTTTTCGAATCAATTCCTTTTCCGTAAGATGGCTTCGCCATTTCCAAATACCAAGCACAGAAGTCGTCCCAAATTAATTTGTACGTCTGCATCAGCACTTCGCTAATGCGGAACTTATCGTAACCGTCTTCCATTTCAGCAAGCACTTGCTCGAAGCGATTGTTCATCCACTTTACAGCAATGGCAGAAGATTCAGGTTGCTCCAACGAAGCATCGATCTTTTCTTCCCAACTTTTTACCAAGCGGAAAGCGTTCCAAATTTTATTGGCGAAATTTCTTCCTTGCTCACACAACGACTCGTCGAATGGAAGGTCATTTCCTGCTGGAGAAGAAAGCAACATTCCAACACGAACACCGTCTGCTCCGAACTGTTGCATAAGTTCAATCGGATCGGGCGAGTTACCCAACGACTTGCTCATCTTTCTTCCTTGCTTGTCGCGAACGATACCGGTGTAGTATACGTTTTTGAAAGGGAAGTTTCCAACGTATTCATATCCTGCAACAATCATTCTAGCCACCCAGAAGAACATAATCTCTGGGGCCGTCACTAAATCGGCAGTAGGGTAGTAGTAGTCTAATTCTTCTTTCGAATAGAAACCGTCGAACACACTTATTGGCCACAACCAAGAGCTGAACCAAGTGTCTAACACATCGTCGTCTTGCTTCAAATCTGTTGCACTCCATGAAGCGCCTTTGGCTTGAAACTGTGCAACGGCATCTTCGATGTTTTTCGCAACTTCAAAACTTCCATCAGGCGCGTAGAAAGCAGGAATGCGATGTCCCCACCACAATTGACGAGAGATACACCAGTCTTTGATGTTCTCCATCCAGTTGCGATACGAGTTCTTGAATTTCGGAGGGAAGAAACGAATGGTGTCGTTCATTACGTTTTCCAAAGCAGGCTTGCTTAGGTCTTTCATGTCTACGAACCATTGCAACGAAAGGCGTGGTTCAATAACCACATCTGTACGTTCTGAAAATCCAACTTTATTCAAGTGCTCTTCGGTCTTTGCTAATAGACCGGCTGCATCTAAATCTTTTGCAATTTGATCACGAACGGCGAAGCGCTCTTGACCCACATACATGCCTCCTGCTTCGGAAATGGTTCCGTCTGCGTTCATCATGTTAATGACTTCCAATTGGTATTTTTCACCCAACATAAAGTCGTTTTGATCGTGCGCAGGGGTTACTTTCAAGCAACCCGTTCCGAATTCTATTTCAACATATTCATCTGCAATTACCGGAACAGCGCGGTTCACCAATGGAACAATGACTTTCTTTCCGTGAAGGTGCATGTAACGCTCGTCTTTCGGATTCACGCAAACAGCGGTATCTCCTAGAATGGTTTCCGGACGAGTAGTTGCAACGGTTAAGAATTCGTTGGTTCCTTCAATCTGATATTTTAGGAAGTACAATTTCGACTGTACCTCTTTGTAAATTACCTCTTCATCTGAAAGTGCTGTTAGAGCGGCTGGATCCCAGTTAATCATGCGCTCGCCGCGATAGATTTTTCCTTTTTTGTGAAGGTCAATGAAGCAGTCGATTACGCTTTCGTAATATTTCGGATCCATGGTGAACCGCGTGCGATCCCAATCGCAGCTCGCACCCAACTTCTTCAATTGATCTAAAATAATTCCACCGTGCTTGTGCGTCCATTCCCACGCGTGTTCCATGAACGCATCGCGAGAAAGGTCAGATTTCTTAATTCCTTCTTTGCGCAGTTTCTGAACCACTTTCGCTTCAGTAGCAATAGAGGCGTGGTCGGTACCCGGAACCCAACATGCGTTGAAGCCGCGCATGCGCGCACGACGAATAAGTAAATCTTGAATGGTGTTATTCAACATGTGTCCCATGTGCAATACACCTGTGACGTTAGGCGGAGGAATAACAATGGTGTACGCGGGCTTGTCGTTAGGAGTAGATTTAAAAACCTTCTTCTCTAGCCACATTGCGTAAATGCGGTCTTCCGTCTCGTTTGGAGAGTATTTGCTTGGAATTTCCATGTGTGTTGAATGAAGATGCAAATCTACACAATCAACGACAGGAATTTCTTTTTTACAGGGTCTTTCTCTGCTGTGAATTCGAGTTTTTGAGCCAAACAAAGGGCTTTGTCTACAATATCTTTGGAGTTGTCGTGGTAATCCATTCTTACTGGCAAAACGCGAGCAAGCCAAAAATCGATGTCTGCTGAATTCTTTAAGTTGAACGCAGGTAAGATATACACTCCTAAATTTTTAAGTGCGGCCGCATTACATTCTTGCTCGAAATGTTTCTTAATGGGAATTGCGCAAATCTTCTTCCCAAGATAAAGGGCTTCGCTCGTCAATCCGAAACCAGCAGCACTAATTATGGCGGAGCAACTTGCTAAGCTTTTTTGAAATTCACTTCGAGATAGAGGATGAAAGGATACTAGTTTCGAGAATTGTGTTTCATTTTTTACAAATGGAGTAAAAATGCGCCACTCGAATTTTTGATTTCGAAGCGAGTTAACAACCAATGCGATATAATGCGGGTCATGCGCTGGTAAGTAAACAAGAATAAATCCCTGTTCATCTGTTTTCATGTTTTTTATTTCCCTTGAAACAATTGGCGTTTCAATTTGTGAATTGTAGGCTTCGTAGTGAATACCAATGCTATCGGTTACCGGTACGAGATTCTCAGAAATGAATCTCGCGAACTTGCGGTCTTCAGGCGGCATAGGAACATTCGGATGCATCATAGAAAATTGGTTCCCAATGCCCACGCACTCTTTGTTTTTCATGAGCGAGGACCAAGCGGTAATGGGCTCGAAATCACTGATGACCACGTCATATTTTTCAATGTCTAGTTGTCTAATTTCATGAATGAATGGACGAAGATGATTTTGGGCAAAAGTGCGAGAGAAGCTCAGTTTCCCCTTTTCATTCATTCCAATCGTTAGTCCTTTAAAGCGGTATTTCACCTCGAAAGGAAGGGGCAACAGATTTTTTTCGCCGCTGATTAAAACATCGACGGTTCCGTGTTTTTTAAATTCAGGCAATAGCTCTATGGCTCTTGATAGATGACCGTTGCCAGTTCCTTGGACGCCGTATAGTATTTTCATGATTGTTGAAGTTCTGAGCTGAAGGCAGCGAATAATTCTTTGTAAGAAGCTTCGACTTCAAAGTCCAGTTTCTCTTCTTCAAAGGATAGATTTATCTTGTCGTGTTCAAAATGAATGAGCGACCATTCTCTGTTGTGGTATTCAAGTGAAGTTAAGTTCTCAATCCAGTCTCCACTGTTCAAATAGATAATCGACTTGTCGTTTCTATTGACCTGACGAATGGTAGGCTGGTGAATGTGCCCACAAATGACATAATCAAAATCCTTGTCTAGCGCAAGGTTTATAGCGATATCCTCAAAATTCGCGATGTATTTTACGGCAGCTTTAACACTTTCTTTTATTTTTTTGGAAAGCGATATTTTACCTCGTCCGAACTGCTCACTGATCTTGTTCACCCAGCGATTCACAAGTATAAGAATATCGTATCCTTTTCCTCCCAACTTGGCAGCCCACTTGGAATATTTCATACTTACATCGAAAACATCGCCATGGAAAATCCATGTTTTCTTACCATCAAGGTGAAGTACCAACTTATTATCTATGGTCAAATTTCCAAAGTTTAGTCCTGCGAATTTTCTTAGCATTTCGTCATGGTTTCCTGTAATGTAATAAACTGTGGCACCGTGTGACAGCATGCGTAGAATTTCCTTTAAAACAGCCATGTGCGAAGCTGGAAAGTAGTTCTTCGAAAACTGCCACATGTCTATGATATCGCCGTTCAAGACAAGTGTCTTTGGTCGCACAGATTTTAAGTAGCGAACCAATTCATCGGCGTGACAACCGTATGTACCTAAGTGAATATCGGACAATACAAGCAGTTCTACCTCGCGGCGGTTTTCATATTTCATAGCTGTAAATTTTTGAGGGTGAAAGGGTGACCGAACGATTGTTCGGGTGGAAAGAAGAATTGTCAATGTTGACGATTACTACCAAACCCTTGTTGTTTGGAACACAAATTACGAGTACAAAAAAAAACCGCAGAATAACGCTCCTTGAAGTTTACATTAATTCAAGGTGTTAAAAACACAGACTGAATTAACGAAGTATGTCTAAAACGAAAACTGAATATTAAGCCTTGGCAGAGGATTCGATTACTTCTCTTGCAATTTCGTCGCTTACCTCCACTTGAATTGAACATTGACCAATATCTGTAATCAATGAAAAGTGAAACACACCGTTCTTATTCTTTTTATCGTTTAACATGAACTGAAAAATCGACTCTTGTTCTTCCTTGTTGAAAGAGGGTGTCGGACCGAAAATATCGAGAATTCTTTTTTCAATGGATACAGCGACAGATTCATTGAGCAGCCCTAATTTCACTGCTATTCTGTTCTCGAGTATCATTCCCCATCCTACTGCATTGCCGTGGGTAATAGGTTCTGATTTCTGAAGGAAGAAAGACTCAATTGCATGTCCAATCGTATGTCCGTAGTTCAGCTTCTTACGAACCGAATGTTCATTCGGGTCTTCGATCGTGATCTCTGATTTTATTTCATTGGAACGTTTAATGAAAACTGCAATGTGAGAAGCTTTATTTGGATTGACATGTGAAAGTGCTTCCCAATAATCGGCATCGGCAATGAGCGCATGCTTGAGCATTTCAGCAAAACCAGATTTCAATTCTTTTTCGGGAAGAGTATCTATGAATCCAGTAAAAACAAGTACACGGAGTGGCCAACGGAACAAGCCGACTGCATTCTTCACATCCAATAAATCTATTCCACACTTCCCACCTATAGCGGCATCTACCTGAGCCATTACAGTGGTTGGAATGTTTATGAAGTCGATTCCTCTTTTGTATGTTGATGCTACGAATCCACCGATGTCTGAAATTACACCTCCTCCCACATTAAGAAGAAGCGATTGTCTATCTGCATTGTGTTGAAGCAACTCTTCATACAACTGCCCCACTATCTCTAATGATTTACTTTCTTCACCTTCAGGAATTTCTATAATAGGAACCTCGTTCAATGCCGGAATAGTTTCTAGCAAGAAACGAACGCAATGTTCGTTTGTATTGGAATCACACAAAATGAAAGTTGCGGAATGCGCACGGACTTCATCTGTGAGAATTTTCTCTATTTCGTCGAATGAATGAATTGTCTTGACGTTCATCAAGCCGTGAAATTAGAACTTATTCTTCATAACAGTTCATCTTGACATCAAAATGTCGTAGGCAACTTTTTGTGACTCCTCTCGTCTTGAAGGTACTTAACTTAAAAGATTATGAACTTAACTATCTCTTTGCAAGAGGTGTGGGCCAAACAGCCTCACCTTATACTTATCGCGGGATTTATTATCCTTGTCGGATTCGTCTCTAAAATGAAGTTGTTCGCGAAGGCCAATCAACCCATCGAAGCAGCCTTTGTTCCTGGTTGGGACTTAATAATTATTATGAGAATAATTGGAAGACCAGCCAAACACGCTTGGTATTTTGCTATTCCTGTGTTGAACGTTTTCTTCGGATTCAAAGTGCTAGTTCAATTAGCACAATCGTTTGGAAAGCGCTCAAATACCGACGCGCTTTTGGTTTGCTTGTTCAACGTTTTTTATATGTTGAATATAGCTCTTGCCTACGACGAGGAATATGTCGGTCCGGTTTATCAGGACACCATTGAACCTGCTGCCCCTGTTGTGAAAGGAGTTGCTTAGTGAATAAAAGAGTCGAGTGAAATTTTCACTTCTTGTGGAAGTGTTACCTTCAATAACGGCTCTTGTTCCATGGCGCGTTCAATAGCGAAAACAGCTTCTTTGTTTCTTGCCCAACTTCTGCGTGCGATTCCATTGTTAACGTCCCAGTGCAACATGCTGCGTAATTTCTTATCGCATGCTTCACTGCCGTCGAGTAACATTCCGAATCCACCGTTAATCACTTCTCCCCAACCAACGCCACCACCATTGTGCAAGCTCACCCAGGTTGCTCCGCGGAAGGCGTCACCAACAAAATTCTGAACAGCCATGTCTGCGGTGAATCGAGAACCATCGTAGATGTTACTCGTTTCACGATAAGGAGAATCGGTTCCACTCACATCGTGGTGATCTCTTCCTAAAACAACAGGACCAATTTTTCCTTCAGCAATGGCTCTGTTGAATGCCGCTGCTATTTCCATTCGTCCTTGCGCATCGGCGTATAAAATTCTTGCTTGCGAACCCACAACCAATTTGTTGCTCTTCGCTTCGCGAATCCATTGAATGTTGTCGGCTAATTGCTGTTGAATTTCAGCAGGTGCTGTTTCTTTCAACTTCAACATAACTTCTAACGCAATAGCATCAGTAGCATCGAGATCTTCCGACTTTCCGCTTGCACATACCCATCTGAATGGCCCGAATCCGTAGTCAAAGCAGAGTGGTCCTAAAATATCTTGAACGTATGAAGGGTATTTGAATTCGCGCTCCAATGTTGGAACATCGGCCATCACATTTGCTCCAGCACGCGAAGCTTCCAACAAAAATGCATTTCCATAATCGAAGAAATACATGCCTTGTTCACTGTGCTTTTGAACTGCAGCAGCATGACGAATAAGTGACTCTTCAACTTTTTCTTTGAAGAGTGAAGGATTCTCCGCCATGAGCGTGTTGCTCTCTTCATAAGAAAGTCCAACAGGATAATAACCTCCTGCCCATGGATTGTGCAACGAAGTTTGGTCGCTACCTAAGTCAATGTGAATGCCTCGTTCAGCGAAGACTTCCCACACTTCAACAATATTTCCAATGAAGGCAAAGCTGTGCGCTTTTCCAACTTTCAATGCTTCTTGCGTTCGTGTACACAACTCATCAATGTTATCAATGAGTTCATCTACCCAACCTTGTTCGAAGCGCTTCGTTGCTGCTTTCGGATTTACTTCTGCAGTAATAGAAACACATCCTGCAATATTTCCTGCCTTGGGCTGCGCGCCACTCATACCGCCTAATCCAGCGGTAACGAACAACAATCCTTCAGCAGCTCTTTCGTAAATATTTTTGTCTCCACGCTTGTTGCGAAGCATACGCGCGGCATTCATAACGGTAATGGTTGTACCGTGAACAATACCTTGCGGGCCTATGTACATGTACGAACCAGCAGTCATCTGTCCGTACTGCGTTACACCTAACGCATTGAATTTCTCCCAATCGTCTGGCGTGCTGTAATTCGGTATCATCATACCGTTCGTCACCACAACGCGCGGTGCAGAGGGGCTAGAAGGGAAGAGTCCCATCGGGTGACCGCTATACATAACCAGAGTTTGTTCTTCAGTCATTTCACTCAAATACTTCATCACCAAACGATACTGCGCCCAGTTTTGAAAGACTGCACCGTTTCCACCGTAGGTAATTAATTCATATGGATGCTGCGCAACGCGTGGATCCAAATTGTTTTGAATCATGAGCATGATCGATGCCGCTTGCTCGCATTTGGCAGGGTATTCAGTAATCGGACGTGCATACATTTCGTATGTCGGGCGATAACGGTGCATATAAATGCGTCCGTATGTTTTCAATTCTTCACTGAACTCAGCTGCTAAAGTTTCGTGCAACTCTGCCGGAAAATAACGTAACGCATTGCGCAAGGCAAGGCCCTTCTCTTCATTCGAAAGAATTTCTTTTCGCTTCGGAGCACGATTGATGCTTGAATCCATGGAAGGGATTTCCGGCAAGTAACTTGGGATCCCTTCTTGTATTTGAGTGTGAAATGTTGACATAGTTTGAAATGCTAGAATTGCGCTGCAAGCGACAAATTTAATCCGTTCATTTGGTTTTCGCTGAAATTCTGAAATGCAAAGGTGTAGTTGTTGGAGGTGATGTTTCTCCATTCAGCTCTAAACATCAAATGCTCATCGAGTAAATAATTTATATTGAAACTGTATCCCCATAAATCATTGTTCACACCGGAAATAACCAAATTGTTTTTGTCGTGTAACAGCTCAGCTCTGCCTACTAAGGCTAGCTTTTCATTCAATTGATAAGAAATACCAAAAAACCCAGTCATCCAACTTTTGTCGAATCCGTCATTCTCTGTTTCTTGCATACCGTAGTCCGCTTGAAGTTGAACGGTCCATTTGTCTTTTAGCAAAATACTGGCGTACATGTTTTGAAAGAACCTTAATTGTGAACTAGCTAATTCAGCTACTTCTCCTAAGTAAGAGGAGTGATTCAACGTAATCTTTGAGTTAGGTTTGAATTGAATTTGAGTCCCAACACCAGGTAATGTTTGTTGTGGAGTCAGAGTCATCGTTTGCCAGCCGTTAAGAAGCAAGAGAGAGCCGAACCATTTATTGTTTTTTGAAGTGTATTGAAGATTTAATCCGCTCTCATAGTACGGAGAATTCTCTGCAGCGAGACTTCTAGTCATGGATAAATTGGAAAATCCAATGGCAGATTCAAGTCCAATGTGCGAAGGGAATACCCCAGCCTGAAGCCACAGTTCTTTTGAAGGACTTAATTTGTATGAAACGTTTCCAACGTAGAGTGCGCCAAAGCCAATGGGTTCTGCTGATGTTACTTTGTTCGCGTATGTTCCTTCAACCAATGAAAGTTGCGTTTTTAAGCGCTTAGAACTGTATTTAAAATCTAATACTGCTGTGTTTAGTGCGAAGTGATTGGTGGAAGTGTGACTGTACAAAAAGTCAGGACGCTCGTGGTTGTTCCAGTTGTGTTGATCTTGCGAGAAATAGATTTCAGTATATCCAGAGAAATGAATGCTGTCTTGACGAATTTGAGAAAGAAGAAAGTTTGGAAAGAGCAGCCCGAGAAGTATTAACGAACGCATACGATTGTTTTTTACAAAGATGCGAGGTTATTTCTTCGTTTTACCTGTTTTTTTATCGTAGCCATAAGGACAGTGCTTGCAGCCACTGAGACAGCAATATCCTCTTTTCAAATGATATTCTTCGGTAAAAATAAAATAACCTTCTTCACTCAAATAGTAGTCTTCCCCATGTACTTTTGAATTCTCTTCTTCTTTCATACGGCAAAAATGCAATTTACTGACTTGAACAAAATAATTAATTTTCAACTTCCTGTTTACGATAACTTACTTATCGATGAAACAGTGAAATTGGCTGTCAAGCGTTTCGACCGCATGCACGCAACTATAAATGGGAACAAGTGGTTTAAGTTAATGTTCAATATGGAAGAAATGAATCGAAGAGGCGCCATGCAATTGGTCACTTTCGGAGGTGCCTATAGCAATCACATCTTCGCAACAGCCGCAGCGGCAAAGGAATTGGGTATAAATGCCGTAGGTATTATTCGTGGGGAAGAGCCAAAGTCCTACAGTCCAACATTGTTGTTTGCTCAAGAGTGTGGCATGGAGCTTTGTTTCATCTCAAGGGCCGATTACGAAGAGCGGAACACGGAAGAAATGAAGGCGTGGGTGCACGACAAGTGGGAGTCTGCTTTTTTAGTCCCCGAAGGTGGAGCGAATTATTTAGGAATGAATGGCACCATGCAAATGGTGAGCGAAGAAGATTTTGACTTTGATCATTGGCTTGTTGCCGCAGGAACAGGAACAACCGCTGCAGGTCTGCTTGTTCAATCGAAACCGCACCAAAAAGTTTGGATATACAGTGCATTGAAAGGCGAGCATTATATGCGAAATGAAATTCGCAACAAGCTCATTTACTTTTTTCATGACGAAGCAGCGGCTGACGAAGTGCTAGAACGTGCAGTTGTTTTCAGTGAAGATGAATTTGGTGGATATGGAAAATTCAATGATCGATTGGTGGAATTCATTCAACAGATTAACAATAAGTATAATCTTCCGCTTGATGTTGTTTACACCGGGAAGCTCATGCACGCTTATTTAGTTGGAAACAAAAAACCGAACGAAGGTTCGGTTTTAATGTTTCATACAGGTGGATTGCAAGGCAATCCGAAAACTATATTCGGCTAATCTTTAACATGTTTGTTGTGCCTTGCTCCGCAATAGGCATAGACGCTACGTTTACTAAGAAATCTCCGTCTTTAACATATCCGTTTTTCTTCAAGATGTAACGAATATCGGCAATGGTTTGGTCTGTACTTACCATCTTGTCGTAGTAGAAAGCTTTCACTCCCCAAACCAAATTCAACTGCGTTAGAATGCGCTTATTTCCTGTGAACACGAATACGTGTGCGTTTGGTCTCCAACTTGAAATTTTGTATCCGGTATATCCAGAGAACGACATGGTTGCAATGCTAGTCGCACCTGTGCGCTTGGCAACGCGACAAGCACTGAAGCAAATACTGTCTGTAATGAATCGTGTTTCGTCCAATTCATAAGGAGCTTCTTCTAAATAATAAAGTCCAGGGAATTTTTCCGCTTCCGTAATAATGCTACTCATCATTGCAATTGCAGCAACCGGATAAGCTCCAACACTTGTTTCACCACTAAGCATAACAGCATCTGCGCCATCCAATACGGCATTCGCAACATCCGTTACTTCTGCACGTGTTGGAGTCATACTCGTGATCATACTCTCCATCATTTGTGTCGCGACAATAACAGGTTTCGCAGCTTCAACGCATTTCTTTACAATCATCTTCTGAGCAAGTGGAACTTGTTCAATTGGAATTTCTACCCCAAGATCACCACGCGCAACCATAACAGCATCTGTCTCACGAATGATGTCGTCAATAACTTCTAAAGCTTCTGGTTTCTCAATTTTCGCAACCACTTTAGCATGCTTGCCATTCTCAGCAATAATGCCTTTCAAAACACGAACATCTTCCGCTGTACGAACGAATGAAAGTCCAATCCAGTCGATGTTCATCGAAAGAGCAAACTCCAAATCATTCAAATCTTTTTTCGATAGGGAAGGAAGAGACACTTTTGTTTCAGGAAGGTTTAATCCTTTTTTCGATGAAAGAATGCCACCTTGAATAATCTCGCACAACACTTCTTTTTTTCCGTCGGTGGAAAGAATGCGAATCGCAATCTTGCCATCGTCAAGTAGAACACGCTCACCCGGCTTCACGTCAGATGGAAACTCTTTGTAGTTCGTGTAGATATGCGTTGCAGTTCCAATTTGCTCTTCTGTTGTAATGATAATTTGCTTTCCTGCTTCTAACATTACACCGTTGTCTTGCATAACACCCACACGCAATTTAGGACCTTGCAAATCTGCAAGTAAAGCAGTGTTCGTTCCCAATTCTTTGTCAATCTCACGAACAAAGGCAACAACGCTTGAATGGTCGTCGTGGCTTCCGTGAGAAAAGTTTAATCGCACAACGTTCAAGCCGGCTTGAATCATTCCTTTCAGAACTTCTTTGTTTGCAGATACAGGACCTATGGTCGCTACTATTTTCGTTTTTTTCATAATCAATCGAAGAACAAATGACTTACGTTTTTCAGGCTTTCTTGCGTCAGATGAAATGCGGCAAGCACATTGGTTATTTTTCTTATTTGTTTTAACAATTCGTCTATGTCTTCTCTGCCTTCAACTTTCAGCAGATATTCAATTTGCGCATATTCAGGAATCAATACTCCCTGAAGTGAACGATTAGAGATTAAGTGAATGGTGTAATGATTTTCTTCGGAAACGAACTTGAACAATTCATGTTCTGAGTTTTGCTCTTTCGTTTCAAGTTTGTGAGGCTTTACACGCTCCAAACTCCATTTCATTTCACGATTTAAAAACCAGGCCAATCGAAAATCTTTCTCTCTCGAGTTAATTCCGATTAATTCGAAATTCAAATACTCGTCGTTCGAAAATGTTATGTTTTTAGCGCCCATCTTAGTTAGTGTATTTTTTACACGAACTACGCAAAGGTAGTTATTTCCATGTCAGTTGTGCAGAATTTTCGTTCACAATTAATTCTGCGTTTCGTCCCATATAAAATGCCCGATTGTCGTTTAAATGTCCTGCCGGAAATCCTACAGCAATAGGAGTCTCACTACTCAATTCAATTTCACGAATCATTTGTTCTACGGTTTTTCCCCAAGGATTATTGCTCGAAAATCCGAATTCTTCCGTGTTGTCGCGCATTTGTGTGAATCCTCCGAGAATCAATCCTGAAATATTCTTGAACATTCCTGCGCGTTTCAAGGCGGTGAGCATACGGTCCACGTGATAGAGCATCTCATCCACATCTTCCAAAAACAGAATTTTCCCTTCCGTTTTCAATTGCGTAGAAGACCCGAGTTGACTGTAGATCACAGATAAATTTCCACCTACAATTTCACCTTCTGTCTTTCCAACTTGAATTTGATTTTCATTCCAATGGAATGAAAAAGATTCTCCGAAAAGCGCGCACCTCAAATTCTCTAATGCTTCTTGAGTAGCATGTTCGAAGGAAATGGGCATGGTGGAATGAATGCACGCAATGTTTTTGTTCGTGCAGGCATTCAACAAAACAGTCACATCTGAATAGCCACAAATCCATTTTGCAGCATTCAAGTAGGGATCAATTTCATCAATCGTATGTACGGTTCCATATCCACCTCGAGCCACCAGCAAAGCCTTTACCTCAGGGTCGTTCCAAAGTGAAAGGAAAGATTGCGTGCGTTCTTCCATATTTCCAGCAAGCTGAAACTGTGGCGTGAATACGTTTTCGGCTAGTTTTATTTTCAGTCCCCATGACGTAATAATGCCTTCAGCAAATTGCCATTGCTCGCTTGTAAGGAATCTTGCGGTGGCAATTATTCCAATCGTATCGCCTTGTTGTAAAAAAGCTGGTTGCATCGCTTTATCTTTGATGCGCTAAATTCGCAGTTTTCTGCGCAAAACACCACAAAAAAGATGAAGTCACCGAAAAGACACCTTGTTACCTCAGCGCTTCCCTACGCAAATGGTCCTATTCACATTGGACATATAGCAGGAGCATACTTGCCTGCCGACATTTATGTTCGGTATTTAAGAGGAAAGGAAAAGGATGTGGCTTTTATCTGTGGATCCGATGAACACGGCGCTGCCATTACGTTGCGTGCGAAGAAAGAAGGAAAGACTCCGCGCGAAATTGTAGACTTTTATCACAAACTCATGGGCGATGCTTTCCGCAATTTCGGAATTTCGTTCGATGAATATTACCGCACTTCATCTCCTGAACACATTGAGATGAGTCAGCAAATTTTTCTTGAGTTGAAGGAAAAAGGTGTCTTCGAAACACACCGTTCAGAACAATACTTTGATGCAGAGGCGCAACAGTTTTTAGCAGACCGCTACATCACTGGAACCTGCCCGAAATGTTCGAGTGAGAAGGCTTACGGAGATCAATGCGAAAAATGCGGGTCGACTTTAAGTCCGACAGAATTAATAAATCCTGTTTCTACCTTAAGTGGAAGCACGCCTGTGTTGAAGGAAACTACGCATTGGTATTTGCCTATGCAACACCACAGCGAATGGGTGCGTGATTTCATAGAGAATGGAAAATTAAACGGAGAGCAACACCACGACGCTTCGAAGTGGAAGTCGCATGTAGTTGGACAGTGCTTGAGTTGGATCGATGGAGGTCTTCAAGCACGCGCCATGACTCGCGATTTAGATTGGGGTGTTCCTGTCCCAGGTGAAGATGGAAAAGTACTTTATGTGTGGCTCGATGCGCCTATTGGATACATCACGAACACAAAAGTTTGGGCCGAGAAGAACGGAAAGAATTGGGAAGACTATTGGAAGAACGATGAAACCGAATTGGTTCATTTCATTGGGAAAGACAACATTGTTTTCCACTGCATCATTTTTCCAATCATATTGAAATCGCACGGTGGATTCAACCTTCCGGTGAATGTGCCTGCCAACGAGTTCATGAATTTGGAAGGAGATAAAATTTCAACTTCAAGAAACTGGGCGGTTTGGTTGCATGAATATTTGGAAGACTTCCCGAATCGTCAAGATGAAATGCGTTACGTTTTGGCGTCTATTATGCCTGAACAAAAAGATAGCGAGTTTACATGGAACGACTTCAAAGACCGCGTGAATAATGAGCTTGCAGATATCGTTGGGAACTTCGTCAATCGCGTTTTCGTATTAACTCACAAGTATTATAGTGGAAAGGTTTCGAACCCTTCGTTCGATGCTTCTTCGCAATTTGAAGAAGCGCAGATTGCCTTCAATTTGATTGGTGAAAAGGTTGAAGCGTATCGATTCCGCGAGGCGCAAGCTTTGGCTATTCAATTGGCTCGCATAGGTAACAAGCTTCTAACAGAAACAGAGCCTTGGAAACTTCAAAAGACCGAACCGGAAAAAACAGAAGGTATCCTGAATGCCTGCATTCAGTTGGTTGCTGCGCTATCTATTGCGCTAGAGCCTTTCCTTCCTTACACCGCGAAGAAATTAAAAACCGGTTTGCAGTGGGAAGGAGTGAAGTGGGATGATGTTCAGGTATCGCAATTGATTCCGGCTGGACATGCAATAGGCGAGATGCCTATTCTTTTCCAAAAGATTACCGACGAAGAAGTGGCGAAGCAAGTTGCGAAATTAGAGGCATCTAGGATTCAACCTGAAGTTGAAATGGAATCAATTAAACCGAATGTTTCATTCGAGGACTTCCAAAATATGGATCTTCGTATTGCTGAAGTATTAGAAGCGCAGCGCGTTCCCAAGACGAAGAAATTATTGCAATTGAAATTGCGAATCGGCACCGAAGAACGCACCGTTATATCGGGTATTGCAGAATCATACGAGCCCGAGCAGGTTGTTGGAAAGCAAGTGTTGTACTTAGCGAATTTAGCTCCAAGAGAAATCAAAGGAGTGGAATCAGCAGGTATGATTTTAATGGCTGAAAACAACAAGGGAGAGCTTTCGTTGCTCTCCCCTGAACGTCCCGTTGAATCAGGCAATACTGTTCGTTAAGATTAGTCTACATTATCGTGTAAAAACGGATTGTTCGTACGCAGTTCAATGCGTGTGTTTCCGTTTTCGTCTGTCACTTCTCTTGAGATGGTGCGAGACACTGTGTTTTCGCTTGAATGATTTCCTTCATCCAAAGTTACTTTTCTTCTCAAGTAAGCTGGTTCGTTTTCCAATTCGTTTAATCCGTTTGGAGACTTCATGCGCATGGTGTACTCACGAATGCGCGCTTCGCGCTCTTTGTTACGCGCCATTAGCTCGGTGCGTGGAGGACGATTCTCTGCAACAACGTCTGGCTTAAAAGTCATTTGCGTTTCAGGAATCATACGATCCGATGTTTGACGAATGCTTTCGAAGCTAGGAATAACAGGAGTTTCAGCAGTCTTACTTTCTTGAATTTTAAATGTGCTTAATTCTGGAATTTCAGGTTCTTCCATTTCCATTTTAACCATTTCTTCATTCGCCATTTCAGCTTTCTCGAATTCTTCGAAAGAGAATAAAGCTCCTTGTTTAACAGGCTCTTCAACGGTTGGATTCGATTCGAAAGAATTTTCGATCTCCAATTCAATTTCGTCAGCAATAACTAATTTGAAAGGCTCTTCAGTCACTTCTGCAACTGGCAATTCAGTTAATGGAGCGGTTTCAGCAACTGCTGGAGTTTCTTCAACAACAACTGCAACTGGAGCAATCGGAGTTTCCTCAACAACCGGAGTAGTGTCTAGAGTGAAAACTGGATTTTCTTCAACAACAGGTGATGGCTCAACAACAACAGCAGCTGGCGCATCGCCAAGAACGAATACAGGTGTTGGAGCCGGAGCTTCTTTCACTGCATTAAGAGGAAGAAGCGTTGCAATTTCTTTCGCAGCAAATCCGGTTGCAATAACGTTCACACAAATGTCTTCGCCCAATTGCTCGTCTTTACCATAACCCCAAATGATATCGGCTTCTGGACCAGCAAGTTCTTGAATGAAATCGGTGATTTCTCCGATCTCGTCCATTTTCAACTCGTTGTTTCCGTAGGTGATGTTCAACAAGATATGTGAAGCACCAGTGATATCGTCGTCGTTCAACAACGGAGATTCCATAGCCATTTGAACAGCGCGAATGGCTTGGTCTTCACCGTTTGCTCTTCCACTACCCATGATAGCTACTCCGCTTCCACGCATAACCGTGATTACGTCGTTCATATCCACGTTTACAATTCCGGTTATGGTAATTAATTCAGCAATGCTTTTAGCCGCTGTGCAAAGCACATCGTCTGCGTGACTGAAAGCGTTGCTTAATGAAAGGTTACCGTATAGTTCACGCAACTTATCGTTGCGAATAATCAAAAGTGTGTCAACTGCTTTGCGCATTTCTTCAATACCCGCAGTTGCTTGAGCCGTTCTCTTTTTGTTTTCAAAAGCGAAAGGAACGGTAACGATACCAACGGTAAGGATTCCCATTTCTTTTGCTACTTGAGCAATAACAGGAGCAGCGCCTGTTCCGGTGCCACCGCCCATTCCGGCAGTAACGAAAACCATTTGTAAGTCTGAATGGAACAAAGCGCGAATTTCTTCGATAGATTCCATCGCAGCATCACGTCCTACCTCTGGGCGTGCGCCTGCTCCGCGACCTTTCGTTAGTGTGTGTCCTAATTGCATTTTATTCAAGATAGGACTGTTGTCCAATGCTTGGGCATCGGTGTTACACACAACGAAGTCTACGCCGTTAATTCCTTTATTGTACATGTAGTTAACGGCGTTCGAGCCACCACCACCAACACCAACAACCTTGATTATGGGGTTTTCTTCGTGTTTTGGAAGGTTGAAATTGAGCAAATCTGACATCTTATTGGAACTTTTTTGAGATAGGTAAATCAGTAAATTTTTGGTTCTCCGAAGTAAGCGAAGAATTGCTCTTTCTGAAAACACAGTTTTCAAAATAGTGAACCACCGAATGTTAGTAAAGGACTATTGTGGAAATGAAGAAATATTATAAGGAAGAGAAAATCTCACGTTGTACATTTGCCGCATGTCTCAACAAGATATTCAAGATAAGGTAAAGGAAATCTTCACGGCGTACTTAGAGAAGCATTTGCATCGAAAGACGCCTGAGCGATATGCTATTCTAGCTGAGATTTATACGATTGAAGACCATTTCGATATTGAAGCTTTGTACGTTCGTATGAAGAACAAAAAATACCGTGTGTCTAGAGCAACGTTATACAACACCATCGAGTTGTTGTTGAATTGTGCACTCGTTAGAAAGAATCAATTCGGACAAAACATTGCGCATTTTGAAAAGGCATATCAGAACCAGCAGCACGATCATATTATTCTCACAGACACGGGAGAGGTGTTTGAGTTTTGCGATCCGCGCATTCAAAACATTAAAGCAACCTTGGAAGAGATTTTCGATATTGAAATTTCCATGCACAGTCTGAATTTTTACGGAAAAAGAAAAAGGAAATAGTTTTCCATTTCCTTTCCCTTCTTAAAGTTAACTTCTATTTTATTTCGCCGAAAGCAATGCTGCAGGCTCTTGGTAGTAGCGATCTGGCTTTTGAGCACCGTCGAAATTCCAACGTTGCCATGAACCTACGCGTTGACCTGCTTCATATAATCCTTGAGATTCTTTAATTCCATTAGCAAAGAAGTAAACGAACTCACCTTGAGGAATCGTTAACGCCTCATCTAAGTAGGTCCCAGTCATCATTAACTCACCCGTTTGGAAGTTGATTTGCGCTTGGTAATGAGACTCTCCCACTTTAGTAATGGTGCGGGTGTACTTTGCTGCTGCCTTATTCTTTGTAACATTCAACTGAGCATCTAACAATTGAGAAGTAGTTTGTGCGAAAGCACTTGTGGTTAAAACTAGGAGAGCGATTAGGGTGAATAATTTAGTTTTCATGACGTAGTATGTTATGTTGGGGTATACCTACCTTCGCCAAAAAAGGTTACATCTTTTTTTAATATTTTCTATAAGCACGAGACATGGATTATTTGTTTGAAAAGAAGTGGCAAGAGACACTCGAAATTGCATCGAAGAACTTCGGAGAAAAGCTTGATTATTCTGCAATTCTGCTTTTAATAGGTCTGCAGGAATTGGGCATTTTCGATTTGAAGTTCAAAAAGGATCAGAAATTAGAGCTCATGCATATAGCAGTATGCACTTTACTTGAACCTTACGGCTACTATGAGTTTGAGGGAAGAGACGTGGACGGGTGGCCACATTTTGCTAAAAAAGAAAATCTCCCGGTGTTGAGTCCGGGAGATCAGGAAGTTCTATTAAAAAAGGCAATTATGAAATACTTCGGTAACGAAGCATAGTCAATTAGATTTCGATTGTAACCTCGGTGGTTTCTTGTTCTTCAATCTTAATAATACCTACTCCGTAAAGAGCACCTTTGTAGGCTTCGATATCCAATACCGCAAATCCAGCTTGACCTAACTTGTATTCTTCAGAGTAGTCAACTGTAACAGTACCTGTTGCATCTGTGATAAAAGTTGTGTCCAAAGCGATCGCGTTCGGGGGAGGAGGTGTTTGCGACGGAGAACCGTAAAGACGAACCGTAGCACCTTGAACAGGGTCACCATTCGAATCTATCACGCGCACCACAGCAATGGTTGGCTCTTCTTTTACGCAAGAAGTAAAAGTCATTGTTGATGCAACGAAAAATAAAATTCCAAAAACAAATTGAAAAGTTCGTGTAGCCTTCATAGACGTTTGCTTAATTTTGTGGCCGATTAATCGGTTAAGTATCACAAATTAAAGAAAAAAAAATGAATTCACGTCTATCTTTTTGGGGTTTTGCCATTTTTTCTTTCCTTTTATTCTTGAATGCAACAGGATGTAAATCGCAAGAACCCGTTAATAATGGCAACTCTAGTTTAACCATTGGAGAGCCTGTTCCTATTGAAAACAAAGACAATCAAACAAATAACAACATGCAAACAGATCACACCAACACACGTATTAAGGTAAGCACTTCACTAGGCGATATGGTTATTCGTCTTTATGATGAGACCCCACAGCACAGAGATAATTTCATTAAGTTGGTGGAATCTGGCTTTTACAACGATTTGTTGTTCCACCGTTGTATTCGCGGATTCATGGCTCAAGGTGGTGACCCGAACAGTCGCGGTGCTTCAGCAGGTGCGCAATTGGGTATGGGAGGTCCTGGATATACCATTCCAGCTGAATTCAATTCAAACTTCATTCACAAGAAAGGTGCTTTGGCAGCGGCACGTCAAGGTGATTATGTAAATCCTACTAAATCTTCAAGCGGAAGCCAATTCTACATTGCTCAAGGTCAAGCCATGACTGATGCGCAGATCAATCAAGTTGAGCAATACGTGAAGCAAAAGAATCCAAATTTCGCCTACACACCTGAGCAACGCGAAGTGTATAAAACAATAGGTGGTACTGCTCAATTGGATATGGATTATACTGTATTCGGTGAAGTGGTTGAAGGTCTTGATATTCTAGACAAGATTCTTTCAATGCCTACCGGCGCTGGAGACAGACCGGTTCAAGACATTAGCATGAAAATGGAGGTGATCAAGTGAGTTTAGTTGATCAAATTGAGCAACTAAAACTCGACGTTGCTTCAACCCAACTAAACTCTGCTGAAGAAGTAGAGAACTTCCGTGTGAAGTATTTGGGAAGGAAGGGCATCTTGAACGATTTGTTCGAGGCATTCAAAGCCATTCCCAATGAAGAGAAGAAGGCGGTTGGTGCGGTGATGAATGGATTGAAATCTTCTGTTCAAGAAAAAATAGATGAGTCTTCAGCCTTGTTCAGCGCAAAGAAAGGTAGTGTTGAAGTTCCCGATTTTACTCGCCCATATGGTGAATGGAGCCATGGAAGCAGACACCCGTTGCAGTTGGTTCGAGAAGAGATTCTTTCCATTTTTGAACGCATGGGATTTAGTGTTGAAGATGGACCAGAGATCGAAGACGATTGGCATGTATTCTCAGGATTGAACTTCTCACCAGAGCATCCTGCACGCGATATGCAAGATACTTTTTTTGTGGAAGGTCAGCCAGATACGGTCTTACGCACACACACAAGCAGTGTTCAAGTTCGTGTAATGGAAACCACCAAGCCTCCCATTCGTATTGTTATGCCAGGAAGGGTATACCGAAACGAGGCTATTTCAAGTCGCGCACATTGTCAATTCCATCAGATTGAAGGATTGTATATCGACGAAGGAGTTTCTTTCGCAGATATGAAGCAGGTGCTACAAATGTTTACCGAAGCCTTTTTTGGAAAAGCGAAGATACGATTGAGACCTTCGTACTTCCCATTCACTGAGCCAAGTGCAGAAATGGATGTGTATTGGGGATTGGAAACTCCTGCCGATCACAGAATTACCAAAGGAACAGGATGGTTAGAGATTATGGGATGCGGAATGGTAGACCCAAATGTTTTGTCGGCTTCTGGAATTGATCCTGAGAAGTATTCAGGTTTCGCTTTCGGTATGGGTATCGAGCGTATTGCTATGCTCAGATACGGCGTAGATGATTTGAGACATTTCTTTGAAAACGATATGCGCTTCTTGAGTCAATTCAAGAAAACCATATAGTATTTTTTACAATAAGATAGTGTACATTGTACACTTTTTACAGGAAGTCTTTTTGTACAAGGCCTTCCTAACTATATTTGCAAGGAACAAAAAATTATGGCAACAGCGTCTAAGTCAACTAAAAAAGCCTCTACCGCAACAGGAGAGCGCTTTACCAAAGCAACTTACCTGAAATGGTATCGTGAAATGCTATTGATGCGCAAGTTCGAAGAGAAGTGCGGTCAGTTATATATTCAACAAAAATTCGGTGGATTCTGTCACTTGTACATTGGACAAGAGGCTGTACTTTCAGGAATGATGGAGGCGATTAAGCCAACAGATAAAGTTATTACTGCTTACCGCGATCACGCTCATCCGCTAGTGATGGGTTCTGATTCGAACAGAGTTATGGCTGAACTTTACGGTAAGGCAACTGGTCTTTCAAAGGGGAAGGGTGGTTCTATGCACATGTTCGACAAAGAGAGAAATTTGTTTGGTGGACATGGTATCGTAGGCGCTCAGATTCCAATGGGAGCAGGTATAGCCTTCGCTGATAAGTACCGCGGTGAAGACCACGTAACTGTTTGTTTCTTCGGTGACGGTGCTGCACGCCAAGGTGCATTGTACGAGACTTTCAACATGGCAATGACATGGAAGATTCCATGCATTTTCGTTATTGAAAACAACCAGTACGCGATGGGAACATCTGTCGAGCGCACATCGAACGTGACCGATTTGAAAACACTGGGTGCTAGTTTCGAAATGCCTTCGGAATCGGTAGATGGAATGAATCCAGAAGCAGTTGCTGAAGCATTCGACAGAGCAGTGGCAAGAGGTAGAGCTGGTGAAGGTCCAACGTTGTTAGATATTCAAACGTACCGTTACAAGGGACACAGTATGAGCGACCCTCAGAAGTACCGCACGAAGGA
The DNA here is from genome assembly GCA_044374295.1 of Flavobacteriales bacterium. Lineage (GTDB taxonomy): Bacteria > Bacteroidota > Bacteroidia > Flavobacteriales_D > Sanyastnellaceae > CAIZGX01. The sequence continues at coordinate 28,290 of JBILOU010000015.1, forward strand.
AGAGGTTCAAGAGTATATTGAGAAGGATCCAATTGATTTTGTGTTGCGCAAGATTCGTGATAACAAATGGATGAGTGAAAAAGAAATTGAAGCGGTTGAAGAAGAGATAAAAGCAGTAGTTCTTGCCTCTGTTGAATTCGCAGAGAATTCACCACTTCCGGAAAAAGAAGAAATTTATAAAGACGTATATTCTCACGACGATTACCCATACGTAATCGACTAATAAAAAAAATATGGCTGAAATAGTTCGTATGCCCAAGCTGAGCGATACCATGACGGAAGGAACCGTTGCGGCATGGCACAAGAAAGTGGGAGATAAAGTTAAAAGTGGTGAGTTGTTGGCGGAAATTGAAACCGACAAGGCTACCATGGAATTTGAATCTTACGTAGACGGAATTCTTCTTTACATTGGTGTAGAGAAAGGAAAGACCGTAGCGGTAGATGCATTGTTAGCAGTATTCGGAAAGGAAGGTGAAGATGTATCGGCTATCGTTGCTGCTGAAGGCGCTGCTCCTGCAGCGAAAGAAGAAGCTCCTGTTGCAGCCGCTCCAGCACCAAGCGCTCCAATTGTTGAAGCTCCAAAGCCAGTTGCTCCTGTGGCAACTGCTCCTGTTTCAGCTCCTGCATCTGCACCAAAGCCTGTAAACGACGGTCGTATGCGTGTAAGTCCATTGGCAAAGAAGTTAGCTGAGGACAAAGGATTGCCACTTCAATACATTCCTGGTTCAGGCGATGGTGGAAGAATTGTAAGAAGAGACATCGATGCATTTATGGCAGGTGCCGCAGTTCAATCTGCAAATGCTGTTGAGTCATACACAGAAGAGAATGTTTCTCAAATGCGTAAGACCATCGCTCGTCGTCTTGCTGAAAGTAAATTCACAGCTCCGCATTTCTATTTAACGATGGAAATTGATATGGGTAGAGCAGTTGAAGCGCGTGCAGCAATGAATGCAGCAACTGGATCGAAAGTATCGTTCAATGATATGGTTATCAAAGCCACCTCATTGGCATTGAAACAACATCCGAAAGTAAATTCATCTTGGAGAGGAGATACCATTCGCTACAATCACCATGTTCACATGGGCGTTGCAGTTGCAGTTGATGAAGGGTTGTTGGTTCCTGTAGTAAGATTCTCAGATACCAAGACATTGGCTCAAATTAATCAAGAAGTAAAAGTATTCGTTGACAAAGCGAAGAACAAAAAACTTCAACCATCGGATTGGGAAGGAAACACCTTCACCATTTCTAACCTAGGAATGTTCGGCATTGAAGAATTCACTGCTATTGTGAATCCACCAGACGCATGTATTCTTGCTGTTGGTGCTATTCGCGAAGTTCCTGTGGTGAAGAATGGAGCGGTAGTTCCTGGACATACCATGAAGTTGACTTTAAGCTGCGATCACCGTGTGGTGGATGGAGCATCTGGATCCGCATTCCTTCAGACCTTAAAAGCGATGTTGGAAGAGCCTGTGTTGATGTTCATCTAAAGAGAAATTCTAAAATGAAAAAGAGCACCGCGGTGCTCTTTTTTATGGAGATAAAGAAAGTTTATTTCTTTATAAATCTCTTTGTGATCACATTTCCATTAACGTTCACGCTTAGTAAATATGTTCCAGCTTGAAGGCTATTCACGTCAACATTTTGTTGTTGTGCACCTGGAAAACGGTTTGCAGATTCAGATTGAACTTGCTTTCCAGTTAAATCATAGATCATATAAGTAACCTTTGCAGAATGCTCAAGCGAATAGTTTACTATGATGATTTCCGTTGCAGGATTTGGGTAGAATGAAAATGTGAACGGAGTATTTACTTGCTCTTGAACGTCTACAGCTGCTGGGGTAACAACTTGAGAAGCATTGTAAATATAATCACCTGTTTTCATGCCGTTGTTGTTGGTTGCATTGCCCGCGTAATAGATTGTAACGGGTCCAACATCAGTGGCTGGCGCAGTCCAAGTAAACGTGAAAGAATGTGCGTTAGCCGTTGCTCCAGCATTCATGTTGTGAACGATGTTCTTTCTAGAGTTTCCTGCGATGGTTGCGTTTTTAGTTGTGGTACCAGTCCCGGGCACAAGGTTTCCAGCATTTGCACCTGATGGAAGTAAGGCCTCAAGACCAATTCCAAACAAAGATCTTCCTTGTTGTGACACAATAGCAGTAAGCGTGTATGTTTGTCCTGGAGTGTATTCCCAATTCACTAAATCAGTTGAGGTCAATGTTACCGAGCCGCCCATAGAATTGTCTGTGCTTCCGGTGTGACAATTTGATTGACTGCAGGTTTGTTCTCCAGGAGAACCCGTGGCACCTGCTTTTCCGTTGTCAGATTCAATTCCAGCGAAGAAAAGTATTCCAGCTGTTCCCAATACAAAAGTTAAATGGTAGAATTTTTTCATGCTCTAAATATAATCAGAGTTATGCTAAAACAAATTGGCTTCCGAAGAAGCCAATTTATAATTAAAATTTTTATTTTTTCTTTTATCCCCAAGAAGCAATCTTCTCAGCTTTGTATTCACCTGCAGCTAACTTCTCGCGAACTTTAGAGAAACACTCGATGGTGTAACGAACGTCTTCTAAGGTGTGGACTGTTGTTGGGATTAGACGCAACATAATCACATCTTTCGGAACAACCGGATAAACTACTATAGAGCAGAAGATTCCGTAAGTCTCGCGCAATTCAACAGTAACGTTGGTTGCTTCGCCCAATGAACCTTTCAAAAATACAGGAGTAACAACACTGTTGGTATGTCCAATATCGAATCCAGCCTCTCTCAATCCACTTTGAAGTGCACGAGCGATATTCCACAAGTTATCTTGCAGTTCAGGCATAGTACGAATCATATCTAAACGCTTCAATGCACCAATTACGATTGGCATTGGAAGCGCTTTTGCGAAGATTTGAGAACGCATGTTATAACGCAAGAATTCAATTACGTGCTCTTCAGATGCAACGAAAGCACCAACAGTTGCCATAGCTTTCGCGAAGGTTCCGAAGTAAACGTCGATTTGATCTTGAACGCCTTGGAATTCACCAGCACCACGTCCGTCTTTCCCAATAGAACCAAATCCGTGAGCATCGTCAACGAATAAACGAAAAGGAATTACTTTTTTGAATTCAACAATCTCTTTCAATTTTCCTTGGTCACCTGCCATTCCGAAAACGCCCTCGGTCATAACCAAGATACCTCCACCAGTTTGATCTGTAACGCGCTTCGCTTGATTTAACATCTTCTCGAAGCTCTCCATATCGTTGTGCTGGAAAACGAAACGCTTTCCTTGGTGAAGACGAACTCCGTCTACCATACACGCATGACTTTCACTATCGTAAACAACTACGTCGTGTCTTCCCACAAGCGCCTCAATTGCAGACATGCAACCTTGGTATCCGAAGTTCAACAAAAACGCATCTTCTTTGTGCATGAATTCAGCAAGTTCTTGCTCGAGTTGCTCGTGATATTTGGTTTGGCCAGACATCATACGTGCACCCATTGGATATGCCATTCCCCATTCCGCAGCTGCGTCTGCATCTGCTTTACGAATGTCGGGGTGATTTGCTAAACCAAGATAATTATTCAAACTCCATGTCAAAACTGGTTTGCCACGGAACGTCATGTGAGCGCCGATTTCCCCTTCTAATTTTGGAAAGGTAAAGTAGCCATGAGATTCTTTCGAGTGCTGGCCAAGCGGCCCTCTGTTGTTCTTGATTTTTTCAAATATATCCACTGTCGTAAAATTTTAGAAATACAAAAATAACTAGGAATTCGCTAATGTGACCTGTGAATTATCATCTTGTGAACAGACGATTGTGATTCTTTTGCCGTTACTTGACCGCAAAACCCTATTTTTGCGCTGGAAATGAAAAGATTTATAGTCCTCTTATTTGTTGTTGTAACTGCTGTTTCGGGTTGTACTGAATACAGTAAAGCCTTGAAGGAAACAGATCCTGTTAAGAAAATGGCCAATGCCAAGAAGTATTACGAAGAAGGAGAATGTTACAAAGCCCTGCCAATGCTTGAAGAGTTAATTGGCTTGACTCGTGGAACCCAGCAGTCAGAAGAAGTTTATTATTATTTTGCGAAGACTCATTATTGTCTGAAAGACTATTACATGGGGAACTATTACTTCAAGTCGTATGCAAAATCGTTTACTTCAAGCCCGAAGGCAGAGGAGTGCTCGTTTATGGCAGCGTTGTGCAGCTACAAGCTATCTCCCTCTTATACCTTAGACCAGACAGATTCTAAAACGGCTGTAGACGAATTACAGTATTTTCTAGATCAATATCCCAATAGCGCTCTGCGTGATTCAGCGAACCGTATGATTCGCGATTTGAATTTTAAGATTGAAAAGAAAGATTTTGAAGTTGCAGAGTTGTATGTGCAAACCATGAAGTACAAGGCTGCGTCAAGCAGTTTACAAGAGTTTTTGAAGAAATATCCTCAGTCGATTTACCGTGAACAAGCGATGCTTTTGATTATTGAAAGCAAGTTTTTATTGGCTGAAGGAAGCATAGACACAAAGAAATTGGAACGTTATAGGGAAACAATGGAATCTTATATTACCTTTGTATCCGCTTTTCCAAAAAGTAAATTCTTAGATAGTGCTGAAGATTACTATCTTAAGAGCGAAAAAATGGTAGCGAAACTAACGACTAAATAGAATTATTATGAGCAACTATAAAAACTCAACTGCTGCTAAAACCACCATCACACGTAACACAAACGAGTTGTATGAGAAGGTTGATGGAAATTTATTCGAAACCATCGTTCTTTTGAATAAGCGTACTTCGCAGATTGCTCGTGAAATGAAAGAAGAATTGAGCCAGAAGTTGGAAGAATTCGGAAGCAACCAAGACAACTTGGAAGAGGTTTTCGAAAACCGCGAACAAATTGAAATCTCTCGTCACTACGAGAGACTTCCAAAGGCACACAGCATTGCTATTCAAGAGTTGGAAGAAGGAAAAGTATTTTTCCGTTACCCGGAAGAAGAAAAATAATATTGAACTGAGTTCTACTAAACCCCGATTTTTCGGGGTTTTTTTATTAGGTTTACTCCGTGTTGAAAGGAAAGAAAATTGTACTCGCCGTTACCGGTTCGATAAGTGTCTACAAGTCGCTCTTCTTGTTGCGTCTGCTTGTTAAAGAGGGTGCGGATGTGAAAGTGATTATGAGCAAATCTGCTCACGATTTTATTCAGCCCCTTTCATTCAGCACACTGTCGAAGCATCCCGTGTGTTCAGATTTTACTGAAAGTGAATTGAACGGCGTTTGGAACAATCACGTTGAAATGGCCCTTTGGGCAGATCTTATTCTTGTCGCACCCTGCACGGCGAACACGCTTGCAAAGTATGCAGCCGGTATGTGCGATTCGTATTTGCTAGCAGTTCTCATGAGCGCACAGTGTCCGTTGTTTTTCGCTCCGGCCATGGATCACGACATGATGGAACATGCAGGTACTCAAGACAACTTGAAGCGCATTGCATTTATGGGTTGCACCGTTCTTGCTCCCGGATATGGTGAATTGGCAAGCGGATTAATTGGAAAGGGAAGACTTTCTGAACCCGAAGAAATATTAAGCGCTGTAGTTTCATACTTCAATCCGAATCAACGATTGAAAGGACTTCGTGCCATGGTGAATGCAGGTCCAACTTATGAAGCAATTGATCCTGTCCGTTTTATTGGAAACAGATCGAGTGGAAAAATGGGTATTGCTATTGCTCAGGCCCTTCGCACCCAAGGAGCTGATGTTACTTTGGTACTAGGTCCCGTTCACGAGAGTGTTCCAGATGGAATAAAGATTATTCGAGTGGAAAGTGCCAAGGAAATGTTCGAAGCGTGCACAGATGGATTTCAAAATGCAGATATTGCTGTGCTTGCAGCTGCTGTTGCCGATTATCGTCCGGCTAATGTGAGCACTGAGAAAATAAAGAAGAAAGATTCGCCGTTAGAGCTGCGCTTGGAAGAAACAGAAGACATAGCAGCGGCCTTGGGCAAGAGTAAGAAAGCGAATCAAAAATTGATTTGTTTCGCTTTGGAAACAGAGAATGAAGAAGCTCATGCAATTTCTAAACTGCAGCGTAAAAATGCCGATATGCTTGTGTTGAATTCATTAAGAACTGAGGGTGTCCATTTTGGTTCAGACAACAACGCGGTTACTCTTTTTCATTCCGACGGAAGTAAAAAAGAAATATCTTTAAAATCGAAATCGGAAATAGCACAAATTATTTCCAATGAAATAGCCGACCTCTTTCAATGAAAAAAAGCATAGCATACTTCGTTTTATTTTTCCTCTCATTCCCTTTGTTTTCTCAGGAATTGAATTGCGATGTGAAAATTATTCCGCCAAGAATTATGATTTCTGGTCCGGAAGTTTTTCAAACCATGGAGCGTGCAATTGAAGAATTTTTAAATGGAAGGAAGTGGTCTAAAGACCAATGGCAGCAGGAGGAACGTATTCCGTGTACCATTCAAATTACGATTGAAAAACAAAACAGTCAGCGCGATTTTGAAGGGACTATTCAAGTAGGATCGAGCAGACCTGTTTACAATTCAGATTACAAGACACCGTTGGTTTCTATCAACGACCGCAACTTTGCGTTTCAGTTCCAAGAGAATACCCAACTGCAATGGTCACCTGATCAACACAGAGATAATTTAAGCAGTGTACTTGCTTTTTATGCATTGTACATTCTGGCGAGTGATTACGACTCTTTTGCACCTGAAGGCGGAACAGATTATTTCTTGCTTTGTCAGACCATCGTTACCAATGCACAAAATGCACCTGAACCAGGATGGCGTTCAAGCGGAGAGAAAGGTCAGCAAAACAGGTATTGGTTAATTGAAAATATTCTTACAGAAACATTCAGCCCTCTTCGCGAAGCGAGTTATACCTATCACCGTCAAGGGTTAGATAAAATGTATACCGAACGCGCAACTGCAACGAACAATATAATAGATGCCTTGAATGGATTAAACAATATTCACAAGATTAAGCCTTCGTCGTATAACATGCAGGTCTTTTATTATGCGAAAGGCGATGAGATTGTAGATATATTCAAGCCTTTACCCGACGAACAAAAAACGCCAATCGCTGAATTGTGTAAGCGATTAGATCCGGGTAACATTGCGAAATACGAGCGTATTATACAGAAATAGGCATAACTTTTTTCATTAACAAATAGGGCGTAGCAGTAAATTCGCTTCATGCTAAAATCGCTTCACATTCGTAACTACGTTCTTATTGAATCACTGCACGTGAACTTCAACAAGGGTTTCGTTGCCATTACTGGCGAAACTGGAAGTGGAAAATCGATATTATTGGATGCCTTTGCATTGCTTCTGGGCGATCGTTCAGATGTGAAGAGTATTCGTGTAGGTCAAGATAAATGCACCGTTGAAGCGGTATTCGCTATTTCGAAGTCACGTTTTGATACTTTTTTCCAAGAGCATGATTTAGATTTTTCTGAAGAAACTGTAGTTCGAAGAGAAGTAAACAACAAGGGAAAAAGCAGAGCCTTCATTAACGACACTCCGGTTACGTTAACGATTCTGAAGCAATTCACCGAACAGGTGGTTGATTTGCATTCACAGCATGAAAACGCGTTGTTGTTTAGAAAGGCGTTTCGGTATGAAATGGTGGATGCGTTTTCGAAGTCGAAAGAAGTTTGGACATCATACAAAACAAGTTTTTTGAAGTGGCGCCAGTCACAGGAAGAGTTAGAGAATTTGCGTCTTCAATTGACTAAGGAAAAAGCTACAGAAGATTATCGCTTATTTCAATTGAACGAATTGTCTCAGGAAGATTTTAGTTCCTACGACTTAGCTGAAATGGAGAGCGAATTGAACCTTCAACAGAATTCGGGAGAACTATTGGAGTCGTTGCACGCAGTTTCGAATATGTTGAGCGAAGGCGATAGCAATGTGCTTCAGCAATTAAAAATTGCGAAGCAGCAATTGATGAAGTGGGAAGGAGGTCATGCGAAATTGCAAGAGTTTTCTTCACAATTGGAATCTGTGATTGCTGAGCTTCGTGAGGTTGACATTGACTTGCAGCGTTTTTCAGATTCGGTTACGATGGATCCGGAACGAGCGGCGGCAATTGAGGAGCGCCTGAGTTTTGTTTTCAAGATGTTCCGAAAGCACAATGTGAATAGCATTGACGCCTTGAATGAATTGAAGTTGAAGTTGGAGCAGGATGCTCAGTTGACGGAGACCTTGGAAACTTCAATTCAGAATAAAGAAATAGAAGTTGTTCAGCTGGAACAACAGTGTAAAGAAATGGCAACGAAGTTGTCTCATTTGCGCATGAAGGGCGTGAAGGAAGCTGAGAAGGCGATTTCTTCTTCCTTGAATAAATTGAATTTGACTCATGCGCAATTCCAAATTGAAGTAACTGGAACTCCGGAATTGCATTTATACGGTGCAGAGAATTTGCGCTTCGCTTTTTCAGCGAATAAGGGTCAGCCATTTGAGGATATTAAGTCTGTGGCTTCAGGTGGAGAAATTTCGCGTGTGATGTTAGCCATTAAAGCTGCGACGTCGCATTTGAATGAAATGCCTGTTTTGATTTTAGATGAAATAGATCAAGGTGTAGGTGGAGAAACTGGAAATCGCATTGCGGCTTTGCTGCGTGAAATGTCGGCTTCTGCGCAACTGTTGGTTATTACGCATTTGCCACAAATAGCATCTAAGTCTCACCAGCATTTTAGAGTTACAAAACGAGTGGAAGGAGAGGCAACAGTGAGTGATTTGCAGGAGCTAAATAAGTCGGAACGTGAGAAGGAGTTGGCGCACATGTTAGGAGGCGATCAGGCGGGTGCTGCTGCGCTTCAAACTGCTAAAGAATTAATGCAGCAAGAGGCATGAGTGATTTTTTGAAACACTGCACGATTTCGCACGCTGAAGAATTGCTCGAAGGGAAAATTTTGTTGGTCGATAAACCACTCAATTGGACAAGTTTCGATGTGGTGGGAAAATTGAAGTGGATTCTGCGAAGCGAAGGGAAGTTTCCGAAATTTAAAATCGGACATGCCGGAACGTTAGACCCTTTGGCAACTGGACTCTTAATTGTTTGCACAGGAAAGATGACCAAGTCTATATCTGATATTCAAGGAGGGACAAAGGAGTATACCGGGAAAATTGTTTTGGGTGCTACTACACCGAGTTTCGATAAAGAGACATTGCCCGAGAATTTTCAATCTACGGAACATTTGACTCTGGAAAGATTAGAGGAGGTCGCGAAGACCTTTATCGGAGAACAACTTCAAATGCCGCCCGTTTATAGCGCCAAGCAAATAGATGGAGTTCGTGCCTATGAAATGGCTAGAAAGAATGAGGAGGTGAAGATGCGCGAGAACTTGATTACCATTGACTCGTTCGAATTGAGTGATTTTAATGGGAAGGAAGTGTCTTTTTGCATTCGATGTTCGAAAGGAACATATATCCGATCCATTGCAAACGATTTTGGACAGAGATTGGGAGTTGGTGGATACTTGAGCGCGTTGCGAAGAACCGAGAGTTTTCCGTTTCGTGTGGAAGATGCAAGGACTCCACTTGACTGGGTGAAGTTATTTTACCCTAGTTATAGTGCTGTTAATGAACACTTTAGTAACGACTCGATGAAAAAGGTCTTTACAAAGGCTTTTTGATTTCGTACTTTCGCCCCCCACTTAAATAATAACACCTTGATTTCCACAATGAAATTGGGTCAATTCAAATATGAATTGCCTAAAGAATTAATCGCTCAGCACCCTCTTCCTCACCGCGACGATGCCAAATTAATGGTTTTAGATCGCAAGACTGGAAAGATTGAGCACAAGAAATTTCGTGATTTGCTAGATTACTTTAGCGAAGGCGACGTAATGGTGAACAACAATACCAAGGTATTCCCAGCACGCATGTATGGTAATAAAGAGAAGACTGGATCAATGATCGAGGTTTTCTTGTTGCGTGAATTGAACGATAAAAGTTTGCTTTGGGATACTGTAGTTGACCCTGCACGTAAGATTCGTATTGGAAATAAATTGTACTTCGGTCCTAACGATGAGTTGGTTGCTGAAGTAATCGATAATACAACTTCACGGGGAAGAACGTTACGTTTCTTGTATGACGGTCCGCATGAAGATTTCAAGAAATTGGTATATAGCCTAGGTGAAACACCACTTCCAAAATACATCGAGCGTCCAGTTGAGCCAGAAGATGCTGAACGTTATCAAACGATTTATGCGAAGTATGAAGGTGCAGTAGCAGCTCCAACGGCTGGATTACACTTTTCAAAACAGCTTTCAAAGCGTTTAGAAATTGCAGGAATCCACATGGCTGAATTGACTCTTCACATAGGATTGGGAACATTCAGAACTGTTGAAGTGGAAGACTTAACGAAGCACAAGACGGATAGCGAGCAATTGATTATACCTGAAGTGACTGCTGATTTAGTAAATGACGCAAGAGCAAAGGGCAAGCGTGTTTGTGCGGTAGGAACAACCACACTTCGTGCGTTTGAGAGCAGTGTAGGAACGAATAATACCTTGAAAGCGTTTGACGGATGGGCAAGTAAATTTATTTTCCCTCCATACGATTTTCAAATTGCAGATAGCTTAATTACGAATTTCCACGAGCCTCAGAGTGTATTGTTAATGATGACCACTGCATTTGGCGGATATGATTTCGTAATGGAAGCCTACAAAGAGG
>JBILOU010000136.1:0-3120 GCA_044374295.1 Flavobacteriales bacterium
ATGATAAACTATTTTTACAAATCTACTGCTTCTGCTATTAATTCAGCAATGTCTTTCACTGCTATGGTATGCTCTTGTTCGAAGTGCTTCACGCCATCGGTCATCATGGTGTTGCAAAACGGACATCCGGTTGCAATAACGCTAGGCTTCACAGCCAGCGCATCTTCCGTTCGTTCAACGTTAACTTCTTTGTTTCCTTTTTCTGCTTCCTTGAACATTTGTGCGCCACCAGCACCGCAGCACAATCCGTTGGTTTTGCAACGTTTCATTTCAACCAATTCCGCATCGAGTGCTTGAATGAGTTGACGAGGCGCTTCGTACTCTCCGTTTCCTCTTCCGAGGTAACATGGATCGTGGAAGGTGATTTTTTTCCCTTTGAATTCGCCACCTTCAATCTTCAATTTTCCTGTATTCAATAATTCTTGAATGAGTTGGGTGTGGTGAACCACTTCGTAGTTTCCGCCCAATTCAGGATATTCATTTTTTAATGTGTTGAAGCAATGCGGGCATCCGGTTACAATCTTCTTCACTGCGTAAGCATTCAAAACACTGATGTTTTGCATGGCCATCATTTGGAAGAGGAATTCGTTTCCGGCACGTTTCGCTGGATCACCAGTGCATGATTCTTCCGAACCTAAAATTGCAAACGAGGTGTTTGTGTGGTGAAGAATTTTTGCAATGGCTTTGGTAATTTTCTTTGCGCGGTCGTCGAAACTTCCAGCACATCCCACCCAAAAAAGCACTTCTGGTGTAGTTCCTTCGGCCATGCAATCGGCCATTGTACGTATCTTGAAATCCATGTTGTTCGAATTATTCGGAGGTCCAGTCTGCACGGTTCATAGCACTCATAGCCCAAGGCGCGCCGTTGTTTTCTACGTTGTTGAACATAGAAGTGATGCTATCGGGCGATTTAGATTCTTCCATGATTAAATATCTGCGAAGATCTACGAGTACTTCCATAGGGTTGATGTTAATCGGACAAGCATCTGTGCAGGCGTTGCAGGTTGTGCATGCCCACACTTCTTCTTCTGAAATGTAATCGCGAATCAAACTCTTTCCATCATCTACCCAAACACCTTTGTTCGCTGCTTTCGCATTTCCAATTTCTTCCATACGGTCCCGCACGTCCATCATTACTTTTCTTGGAGAAAGTAATTTACCTGTTTGATTCGCAGGACAAGCAGAAGTACATCTTCCGCATTCGGTGCACGAGTAGGCGCTAAGAAGTTGTGTGCGTTTTAAGTCTGAAACATCCTTCACTCCGAAGCGAGTGAATTCAACCGGTTCAACAACAGCGTTCGGATCGAGCATAAGCTTCACCTCGTTGGTAACTGCTTTGTCGTTCGATAAATTTCCTGGCGATTGCAACTTGCTGAAATAAGTTGTTGGAAAGGCGAGGAGGATGTGCAAGTGTTTCGAATAAGAGAGGTAAACAATGAAACCAAGGATACCTACAATGTGGAACCACCAGCAGAAATGGCTAAGACCTTCCAAAGCCTCTGTTGATAAAGGCTTTAAGAAAGGTTGTGAAATTTGACTCACCCAGAACGAAGGTACACGCGCAGGTGTTGCACTGCGAACGGTAAGAATGCTATCGGCAGCGTTCATGATTAAAAACGCCTTCATTAAAAGGATTTCAGTAATCAGGATAATATTTGCATCACGTCTTGGCCACTCCTTTATTTCAGGAGATTGGAAGCGCTTAATCTTTCCAAAGTTTCTGCGAATAAGGAAAACAACACAAGCAATAATTACCAATCCAGCAAGTACTTCGAACAGATTAATTAAAAGTCTGTAGTAGCCTCTAAATCCAACAAACGAGCGGTGCTCACCTGTAAGTCCGTCTACGATAATTTCAATCAATTCAATATTAATCACGACGAAACCAACGTAGAGAATGAGGTGCATGAGCGCAACAAACGGACGCGAAAACATTTTCCCTTGTCCGAAAGCCACGAGTATCATGGTTTTTAGACGTTCGCCTTTGCGGTCGGTTTCAGGACCTTTTTGTCCGAGGAGAATGTTTCCCTTTACAAACTGATATCTTTTGAAGATGAAGAATCCGGCAACGGCCAGTAATAATGCGAATATGATTTGAGAGATCATAAATGATTTCGATTTTTAAATTGAAGAATTACTTGCCACTTTTTTCTTGAATCATTTGATCAATGATTTTTTTCATGTCTTCTAATTCCGATTTAGAAAACTTGTCTGCGTCACGTCTTCCGAACAACGAAAATCCAACATAATTCTTCGGGTGGTTGCGCATGTCGTCTAACAATAAGTCGAGACTGTGTGTGGCGTTTACCAATTCGTGGTGAAGGCTGTCGTTGTTTACGAGTTTGCCGAGCGTACCTTGACCGCTGTTCACTTTAGTCATGACTTCTTCAAAATGTCCCATTGCCTGGTCTACTTTGTAAAGAGTAGTCGTTAAGCGAATGCGCGAAAGGGTGTCGGTGAATTGGGTGATGTTTTTAATAGCTTGGTCAATGCGTTCGTTGTTTGCTTTGAGCGTATTGGTTAGCGTTTGTGCGTTTCCAATTATTTCAGCGACTCTTCCGCCGTTGTTGGCAATAAGTCCGTTCAAATTCGCAGAGGTAGACTCAAGATTGTTCATGGTGCGTTGCAACGAACTGAATAGAGAAGGAAGCCCTTCTGCCCCCGAATTGTTTAGTGTGCGTTGAAGACTTGCCAATACACTGTCTACGTGTTGAAATATTTCGGTAGACTTTTGTTTGATAGGGTCGATTTCATTTTTCAATGTTTCGGCAAGACCTTTTTCAATTACAGCGATTAAGGTGTCTTTTGTGTTGGCCATGACCGAGCTGTCGCCCAAAACAATTTGGATGGCTTTTCCTCCGAAGAAATCAGAGTCGTAAATTTTAAGTTGAGAATCTTTCGGAACCGCAACATCTGCATCGTTAAGCACCACTTCAACGACCAATCTGCCTGAACCGTTCGATTCAAGCTCGATGCTTTTGACAATACCGATTTTAAAACCGTTGATGATTACTGGGCTGGAGACTTCCAAACCGCCAATTTCATCGTAGATGGCGTAGTATCTCGTTTGGGTTGAAAAGATATTTACGCCTTTTAAAAAACTTACTCCGAAATACACCA
>JBILOU010000016.1:0-38508 GCA_044374295.1 Flavobacteriales bacterium
CCTTTAATTCGTGTATCTTTGTGGACCTCAAATTTTAATAGATCATGGAATTTATCGTAACCGTTTTAATTGTCATCGCAGCACTATTGCTTGGATTAGTCGTATTAATTCAGAATCCTAAAGGCGGCGGATTGTCATCTGGCTTTGCTGGAAGTGCTCAAATTGGTGGAGTTAAGCGCACAGCAGACTTCTTAGAGAAAGCAACTTGGTATTTAGGCATTGCGCTTTTTGTGCTTTGCTTAGCTTCTACAAGCCTTTCGACTTCTGCTCGTCCGGCAACTGAAGAAGAACAACAAACTGAACAAGCTGAAGGTGGCCAACAACAAGGTGGTGACCAGCAACAAGGACAATAATTGTCACAATAGCATTTTAAGAATGTCAGTAATTCAAACTACTGACATTTTTTTTGTCCTTTACTGACGAAAGTTCACACATTGGAATCAATTTCCCGCTTGGCACAAATAGTGACTGCGACGGGAGCAAACTTAAAAACAAACAAACATGTCAAATAACGTTAGACCATTAGGAGATCGCGTTTTGGTAGAGCCAGCTGCTGCTGAAACCACTACTCTTTCAGGAATCATTATCCCTGAAACAGCGAAAGAAAAACCACAAAGAGGAACTGTAATCGCTGTTGGACCTGGAAAAAAAGATGAGCCAACAACGGTTCAACCAGGAGACACCATTTTATACGGCAAGTATGCTGGAACAGAGATTAGCGTAGACGGAAAAGATCTTTTGATCATGCGCGAGTCGGACATTTTTGCAATAGTTTAATTATTAAATTTTAGAAAATCATGGCAAAAGAAATCACATTCGACACCGTAGCGAGAGAGAAATTGAAAGCAGGTGTAGATGCATTGGCAAATGCAGTAAAAGTTACTTTAGGTCCTAAAGGACGTAACGTAGTTATCGATAAAAAATTCGGTGCACCACACATTACAAAAGATGGTGTTACTGTTGCGAAAGAAATTGAATTGGCTGACCCCATTGAAAACATGGGTGCTCAGATGTTGAAAGAAGTTGCAAGTAAGACAGCTGATCAAGCGGGAGATGGAACAACGACTGCAACTGTATTGGCTCAAGCAATGGTTGGAGCAGGTCTTAAGAACGTTGCTTCTGGTGCTAACCCAATGGATTTGAAACGCGGAATGGACAAAGCTGTTAAGGCTGTTGTTGCTGAATTGCGCAGCATCTCTAGAGAAGTTGGTTCAGACTATGAAAAAATTAAGCAAGTTGCTACTATTTCAGCCAACAACGACGAGGCTGTAGGTTCTTTGATTGCTGATGCAATGAAGAAAGTAGGAACTGAAGGAGTTATCACTGTTGAAGAAGCAAAAGGAACTGAAACAGATGTTAAAACTGTTGAAGGAATGCAATTCGATCGCGGATACCTTTCTCCCTATTTCGTTACGAATACAGAGAACATGGAAGCTGAATTAGAGAACGCTTTCATTCTTATCTACGATAAGAAAATCTCTAGCATGAAGGAACTACTTCCAGTTTTGGAAAAAACCGCTCAATCAGGAAAACCACTTTTGATTATTGCTGAAGATGTAGACGGAGAAGCACTTGCAACACTTGTTGTAAACAAGATTCGCGGTGCTTTACGTGTTGCTGCTGTTAAAGCTCCTGGATTTGGAGACCGCAGAAAAGCAATGTTGCAAGACATTGCAGTTCTTACAGGCGGAACAGTTATCAGTGAAGAAACCGGATTGAAATTAGATAACGCTACGCTTGAAGACTTGGGCCGTGCAGAAAAGATTTCAATTGACAAGGACAACACAACCATCGTTAACGGTGCTGGCGTGAAAGAGAACATTCAAGCGCGTGTTGCTGAAATCAAATCTCAAATTGAAAAAACAACTTCAGATTACGACCGTGAGAAATTGCAAGAGCGTCTAGCTAAATTGGCTGGTGGTGTTGCGGTTCTTTATGTAGGTGCTGCGACTGAAGTAGAAATGAAAGAGAAGAAAGACCGTGTAGACGATGCGTTACATGCTACTCGCGCTGCTGTTGAAGAAGGAATTGTACCCGGTGGTGGAGTTGCTTTAATTCGCGCAAGCGCTGCTTTAGACACCCTTACAGGATTGAACGATGATGAGACAACAGGAATTCAAATTGTTCGCAGAGCAATTGAAGAACCACTTCGTCAGATTGTTGCTAACGCCGGTGGTGAAGGTGCAGTTGTAATTCAAAAGATTCGCGAAGGAAAAGGTGATTTCGGATACAACGCTCGTAACGAACAATACGAAGACTTGTTTGCTGCTGGAGTAATTGATCCAACTAAAGTATCTCGTGTAGCATTAGAAAACGCTTCATCAATCGCAGGAATGTTATTGACTACAGAGTGCGTCATTTCTGATATTAAAGAAGACAATCCAATGCCTCAAATGCCAGGCGGTGGAATGGGCGGAATGATGTAATTCCAAACATAGACAAACAAAAAAGGCGACCAATGGTCGCCTTTTTTTATTTCAACATAAAAAAATTATGGAGTGAATTCCGTTGCACCTTCCAAGATGTAATTCATTTGATATACATCATCTGCATTCAAGGATAATTTTCCTTTAAAAGTGAGGCGCTCGTCTGTTTTATAGTTTCGATGCTTTCCAGCGAAGCGCAAATCGACAACAGATTCTGGTCCACCACCGCCGCAAAAGAAGCAGTTTGCATAAGGGTATTTAGACACTACATAGAAACCCGCATCGTAGTCAACGGGAATCAAATATCCTGTGATATACACTTCTCTTCCAGCAACAGCCTTAACCGAAGCACCGAACGTTGGCTTCCAATAATAAGCATCCAATTCCTTCACGTAAATGTCTTTGTAAGTCACATCGGCCAAGGTCTTCCAAGTAATCTCTATGGGTCCCTGTCCTCCGGCAATGTATGGAACAATGGTACTTGGAACCGTTCCAAGTTCTACGCGTTTGTATGCGTGCGCTTTCAACTTCTCTGTTCCTTCGGAAGCATTCAAGAATAAAATTCCTGAAAAAATAAAAGCTAAAAATTTAATCGACTTAATCATTTGAAAGTGTTTTTGAAATGTCCATAAAGAACGCTCGTAAGGCAGGCAACAACGATGCCACCACACCCAGACCCAGCGTTATTCCAACTAAATAATATTCTTGTGGAAGGAAAATCATAGCGTTGAATTCATCGTGGAAGCTGTCTTTCGCCATATCTGAAAGCATGGTTATTCCGACACGGCTTAAAGCCAATCCGATAATTAATCCAAGAGCTACCATGAAGAAACCTTCCAACAAAATCAAAATAAACAATTGAATTCTTCTTCCACCCAACGTGCGAAGAATTGCCAACTCGTATTGTCTTTCACGTAAGGCGTTGAACAAAGAAATGAAAACACTTAAGAAGGAAATAATCATGATTAGAATGGCCACTGCCTTCACTACGCTCATGCCTATTCCAAAGTTTTCATTCAATCGATTGATTTCAATTGCTGGCAACGCCAACTGCATGTTCGTGTTCTTCACCAATTGCGGAAGAATCATTGGAGCCATTGGCAGACGCTTAATAAGAAGATATGCCGTCACTTCTCTCTCTTCCTCATGCATGTGTTCCTCTTCGTGATCATGCTCCTCTTCAGCAGTATGCTCTAGGTCATGGCCTTCTTCATGATCGTGTTCATGTTCAGCATCGTGCTCATGCTCTTCATCTGAATGTGCGTGTTCTTCCGCATCGTGCTCCTCTTCGTGATGTTCTTCAGCGTCGTGCTCTTCAGCAGAAACAATTGCATTGTGCGGAGATTCTTCGTGATCGCCGTGATCATGCACTTCCCAAATAGATTCGACTGGTGTTAGAATCAAACGATCGATAACCGTTCCACTCGCTTCATATATTCCAACAACAGTAAAGAGTTGGTCGTGCCCCTCCTCTTCTTCACCGTCTTTATCTAAACCGTGATTACTCTTGAAGGTTTGTCCCAATTTCAATCCTAATTCTTTGGCAGCGTAAGAACCAACAGTTACCTCAAAAGGTGTTTCAAATACTCTTCCTTCTCTCAACCTCACTTCATAAAATTCTGCATAGCGTGGAGTGGTTCCTACGATTCTCCATCCTTCGTAATTATCTCCATAAGCCAATGGAATGGCTTCTTTCACAGTTGGATTCTTAATGATTCGCTGCGCCTCTGAAACCTTAATGTTTCCGGTTGGAGCGTCGATGTGATAGACATTTGCCAAGATCAATTGAAGCGGACTTCCCTTTGCGCCTAAAACGAAATCTATGTCCTTAATGTTCTTGTTGAACTTCTCGCTTAACTGATTTTCCAGCAGAAGCATCATAGAGATGATTCCCACTCCAAACGACAAAAGCAAAAGGGTTAAGGTGGTTGCTCCTGCTTTTTGCCAGCAATTTTTCCAAGCAATAAAAATTATTTTCATGTTGAATTCTGGTTATCGATTAGAAGTAGTTAATTCAATGTGTTGCTTCACTTCATCTTTCAATCGATTGTCGTGAGTAACGATTAACAATGCGGCTTTAAGCGCATGCGTTTGTTCGCGCAAAAGGTTTAATACCTCTTTCGCATTTTCGTCGTCGAGCGCACTAGTCGGCTCATCGGCAAGTATCAGCGAAGGGGTATTCAACAGCGCGCGAGCAATGGCAACGCGTTGTTGCTCGCCTACACTTAACGTTGACGTTTTTTTATTTTTCTTTGAAAGAATATTTAAGCGGTCTAACATTTTCTCGGCATCAGACTTCGAAACCTTGTTGTTCGAAAAATAAGGTGCCAAAAGAATATTATCTATCACAGAAAGCGACTGCACGAAATGTGAAGTTTGAAAAACAACTCCAATGTTTTTCCCTCTGAAGCGATCTAGCGAAGCGCCACTAAGTGAACTCAACTTCACTCCGTTCACTTCCACCTCTCCGGATGTTGGCTTTCTTAATCCGGCTAGCAAATGAAGTAACGTGGTTTTGCCAGTTCCGCTGCTTCCTAAGATTAACAACTCGCTGTTTTCCTCTGCTTGAATGGAAGGGAAAATCAAGCTCGGTCCTTTCGAAAAGGAGTATGTCAAATTACTTGTTTGTATGATTGCCATAATTGGCCACTAAGTTAATGGCTAACTCGGAATTTTTATGCACTTTTGTGGGAATCAGAAGACCATGAAATTTAGAAGAAGACTTTTACTTTTTGCAACAGGATTAACCATCGGCTGTTTGCTAGTATTTATGATGTTCCCGAACTACGATTGGTTGGGTTGGTTGCCTGGTAAGCAAATCATGAAGCAGATTCAAGCTTCAAAAACGTTGGTTACCAATCACGGTAAATGCCGCATGGATTGTCAAGGTATTTCCATGGAGAATTTCGAATCTGCGAAATGGGGCGGTGAAGTGGATTTTTCGAAATCAGATGCGCAAAACAATCCGAAACGATATTTCCTTTCCCACAACAACGTGAATTTCATCATACTCTGCACAGACTCTACAGTTACAGTTGCTGAAGCAAGCCGCGAAGGAGAAAAAACAAAATGTGATTGCGCGCCATGAAAGATTTAATTCAAGAACTTTCAGAAAAATATTTCGAAGAAATTGTTTCGATTCGCAGACACATTCATGCAAATCCGGAACTTTCTTATCAAGAAAAAAACACTTCGGCGTTTGTCGCTAAGTATCTTTCTTCATGGGGAATTCCCTTCACTGAAAACATTGGTGGTTATGGCATTCGTGCAGAAATAACAGGAGAACTCCCTTCTTCAAAAAGCATTGCTTTGCGTGGCGACATGGATGCTCTTCCTATTGTTGAAGACAATGACTTACCATTTAAAAGCACCGTGCATGGTGTTATGCACGCGTGTGGTCATGATGTTCACACCTCTTCTCTTCTTGGAGCCGCAAAAATTTTAAATGAAACGAAATCACATTGGGGCGGAATTGTCACCTTGGTTTTTCAACCTGCAGAAGAAGTGCTTCCTGGAGGTGCTTCGCTTATGTTGAAAGACGGGTTGTTTCAAGACAAAAAACCAGATGGAATTTTTGGCCAACATGTGTTTCCTGAATTGCCTGCTGGAAAGGTTGGTTATCGAGCAGGTGCTTACATGGCTTCTACCGATGAGCTCTATGTTACGATCAAAGGAAAAGGCGGACACGGTGCGAAACCGGATCAATGCATTGATCCGATCTTAATTGCTTCACACCTGCTTATCGCATTGCAACAAGTTGTTTCAAGATGGAGCAATCCGCAAATGCCAACCGTACTTTCCTTCGGAAAAATAATTGGAAACGGTGCAACGAATATCATTCCGAATGAAGTAAAGTTGGAAGGAACCTTCCGCACATTTTCGGAGTCGTGGAGAACAACTGCTCATGAAAAAATCATTGCATTATCGAAAGGATTGGTTGAAGGAATGGGCGGAACTATGGACTTCCGAATTGAAAGAGGATATCCTGTTGTTTACAACAACCCAGAATTAACCGAAAGAGCTATTGCGCAAGCGAAAGAATATCTTGGTGAAGAGAATGTAATTGATTTAGACATGCGCACTACCGCAGAAGACTTCGCTTATTATTCTCAGCACATGCCAGGTTGCTTCTATCGCTTAGGCACCTCGAACGAAGATGGCACCTTGACTGCGCCTGTTCACAATAGCAAATTTGCAGTCAACGAAAACGCATTAAAAACTGGAATGGGCTTGCTTGCATGGCATGCCATTCAAGAATTAAAATAACCATGAGTTTATCCGAATTTCTCTACAACTACGATTCAAAAAAAATCGTACGTCCATTTATCATTGCTGAGGCTGGCGTGAATCACGAAGGCTCTATGGATCTTGCAAAAAGACTTATTGATGAAGCTGCGGAAGGCGGGGCTCATGCGATTAAGTTTCAGACATACAAAGCTGAAACTATTGCGAGCAAAGACAGCCCTTACTATTGGGACATTACGAAAGAACCTACACGAAGTCAGTTTGAGCTATTCAAGAAATACGATAAATTTTGGAAGACTGAATTTGAACAACTGGCGCGTTATTGCGAAGAGGTTGGTATAGAATTCATGAGTACGGCTTTCGATGTAGAGAGTGCCAATTTTCTTAACGACTTGATGAGCGTTTATAAGATTTCAAGTTCCGATATCACAAATCTTCCATTCATCGAACACCAATGTAAATTTGGTAAACCTATCATCTTAAGCACAGGTGCTTCTTACAAATGGGAGGTTCAACAAGCGGTAGAGACGATTGCGAAATATGGAAACAAGCTTTGCTTAATGCACTGCGTGTTGAATTATCCGACCCCCGATCCAAATGCTCATTTGGGCATGATTAAAGATTTGATTTCAACCTTCCCGCAAGCAGTTCCGGGGTATAGTGATCACACCCTTCCGAAGGACATGCATACGCTTGAAGTTGCTACTTTATTGGGTGCAGCGGTATTGGAAAAACACTTCACTCACGATAAGACTTTGCCGGGTAACGATCATTACCACGCAATGGATAAAGAAGATTTAAAGCACTTTCATTCGCGGATGAATCGAACTGTGGAACTGCTTGGAGGATTTGAGTTAACCGCTATTGACGATGAGGCTCCTGCACGCGCGAATGCTCGCAGAAGTTTAGTTGCGGCGAAAGCCATGCCTGCAGGACACGTGGTAACCTTTGATGATTTAACATGGAAGCGTCCTGCAAGTGGTATTTCACCCAAAGACATTTCACAATTGATTGGAAAACAAACAGCGCAAGACATCGCTGAAGACGACGTTTTGCGCTGGAATATGTTCAGCTAAAAAATCTTAGATATTGATGTTGCCCGAAAAGGAATCATCCATTTGATTCCCCTGTTCGTCTTCGAAGAAGTAAATCTTAATCAAAGCAGTATCACGAAGGAAATCGATTTTTCCAATTTCAAAACGATTTACTTTAATGCCGGTTCTTGCTTCGATATCTGCCTTCATTTCTTCCTCTCTTCCAACTTTAATCAAATCAATGTTTTCATAAACAATGATTTTTTGCGCTTCATGACGCAACAACCAAACGCGCTCTAGTCCGTATGTTGCACCTATGATCACAAGATTTGCGAATGACAATTCAACCAATGAAATTTTCTTGTTGATTAACGCATTCATTACAGACATTCCAATTACCACGAATAGGTAAGTCATCTCTTTAATTGGAATAGCATCTGTTCTGTAGCGGATAATTCCGAATACAGCGAATAGACCTAAGGCAAATCCCATTTGAAGCTTCACGCTTTCCAACATGAAGCACATGAGGAAGATGGTTAAACTGAAAAGCAGATAAGTAAATAAGAAGTCCTTTCTCTTAGCAATTGGGTAGTAGATTGCTCGAACTAAAAGCAACACGAATAGCATATGCACTGAAAGGCGAATAATCAATCCCAAGAAATCCTCAAGGTGAATAAACTTCATTCCACCCATTGGGTCAAAATCTGATTGCAAAAACAGCGCATTGAATGTATCTAACATAATCTTACTTTATTGTTTCTAATTTATTGATTTTTATTAACTTCCCTTTAAAATTATTTTTCTTCACGAAAGGCACGAGCATGGCCACTCCTATGCAGTATTTACTAATGCTCACCTCTCTTACATGCCTCTTCTTCAAAGCTTGAACGAAGGGAGAAAGTCTGTTTCGATTTTCTTGCTTCACTTCAACGATTACAATTTGCTTTAGTTTTCTTGAAATTTCATTCCACTCGAAAGAAAGTTCTAAGTCTATTGTAATTCTCTCAGGTAGACTCGGTTCAACAAGTGTTAAGCGTGTGAAGTTGTTTTTCAATTGAGGTGATAAGTGGAGGTCTATTCCTGATTTTCTTCCAATAAACATCTCTTCATCTCCGTTCAAGTCTACTCCAATTTCAGGAATACCTGTTCGTTGTTTATGTGTTCTTCCACGATTGGTTTTAAATTTCAATTCAAGGAAATTCAGCTGGCTATCAACGTAAGAGCGCTTTCTAATTTTCCATCTATTCATCTTCCCATTGTGGTGGCGCGTGTAAAAATGAAAATCATCCGTATCGTAGTAAAGCGTTTCGTAATGGCTAAAACGCACATCATTCACTTCTAAAATTCGATAGATACTTTTTACTTCTTCTAAAATGGAAAGCAGTTGATCCAATGAGACTACAAACTTCGTATCAATCCGATTCATTAAAGCCACCCCATCCATTTCTTTTAATGAAATAGGGTTGAATTGCTGTATTATTTGCTCTATTGGGCTCAAGGTGTAAATATCATACGAACTTAACACAAAATTAATGTTGGGAACGAAGAAACAGGTAAAAGTTTGTCCGCTTTATTCAAACCCAAATTAGTTTCCACCTTGCGGTTGCGCGGTATTTGAACCACCTGCACCGTTCAATGTGAAACGAATGGCTAAACCGGTTGTGATGTTCGAAGTTTGGAAACTTGTTGAAATTGCAGGTTTGTTGATTTGATGATCATAGAAGAAACGCAAGGTCAACTTATCGCTAATAGCCATATCGGCACTCGATTTCACACTAAACAATGTTTGTCCAGCAGTGACTTGATTTTGTTGTTCTTCAATTTTTCTAATCAACGTAAAGTTCTCGCGAATCGTAAAGTCTACACGTAAATTCAAGGTAGACTTGTCGAGTAATTTTACTGGAAGTTTACTTCCCTTCTTCCTTCCAAATGGATTTGGAACTTCGGTGATTTTATAACCTAGTCCGATGACAAAGCTGTTACTTTTCGTCTCAGTAATCTGATAGTTCGCCATTCCTAGCGCAATTGTGCGGTCGCGCTTGTACTCTACCTTAATCAATGGGTCGTTAACTTTTTTGGTTTTCAACGTCATGTCAAATCCAACCAGAGGCGACATGGACTCGGTTAAAGTAACCGTACCAATCTGTTGTTGTGAAATATAGTTTAGCTCGGGACTCTGATCTATTGCAGTTGGAAGGTTGTCGAATTCTTCGTATTTCAAGTTGCTTACGTATGAAGCCGTTGCCGTTGAGCGGTAGTTGTGAGAGATGTTGAATTGCTTGAAATACTTCTTAACTGCTGGCAGTTTCGTTAATCCATCGTAAGTGATTTTCCAGTTAGGCTGTGCCTTCGTCGCAAATGGATTCAAGGCTACCTCACTTGTTGAGCGGCCGGTATAAGCCGCAATAAATGATGGGATGATTACATTTTGTGAAAGAGATCCAAATCCTTCGTAATACCCAGAGTCATTTGGATTTGCTAACTGATAAGTTTCATTGTTCCATCGACTTGAAATTTCCTGTCTATTGGCTAAAAGCTGATCGAAGATTGGACTGGCGTAATTGTTCTCTTTGTCATCTCTAATGAAAGCTGTATTCCATGTAATCAACGACGCTGAAAAATTTCCAGTTTCCATTGGTGATTGGAATACGTAATCATCAACTGTTGGATCGTAGCGGAAGAATGAATTGTAGTTTTTTCCTTCTTGACGTGTTGCAGAAAGTTCAACTTTGAAATAGCGGAAAGGTTCCAAATTCATTTTTGCATTCCAGGTTTCAATGAAGGTCTGATTGTACTGGATATTCAACGACTGCTGCTCAACTAACCAATTGTTGTTTGCAGCATCTGTAGCGAAATTTCGTCCGGTTGGATTACCCATAAGATCGGTATTTTGTTGACCGACTAAAAATCCAATTCCCGGTCCATCGAACTGATTATCGAATCCTAAAATACTCGTCGTATTCGCATACCCTGGCAACAACAATCCCTCATTCTTGGTATAGCTTCCATTTACAGTTCGAACCATCATGAAGAATCGAAGTGCAACATCTAACGGGTCTACTTTCTCTTTTTTATCTTTCTTCGTTAAATCATCTCCGAATCCGTCCTTCTTTGTGGGGTCATCTTTCTTACCTGCATCTGGCTTCTTACCCGCATCTGGTTTCTTACCCGTTAATGCTTGTTTCAATCGAGGCGCTTTGTTGTAAAGCGTTTCGAAATTTCCTTGCGCGTTCAACTGAATTTGGCGACTGTTCTGAATGGTGTTACCCAAAGTATCTTGCGTAAAGGGGGCTCGATCCCATCTGAATGTTCCGCCATATCGAGCATCTGCACTCATGAAGTTGATTAATGGGAACTTATCTAGAGGGAGTTTGTACGTAACACCAACGTTGTGGTTGTATGTAGTAGTCTCACCAAAATTTTGAATGTTACTCCAAACAGAATCTTTGTACGATTCATACCAATCAACGTCATTCTTATTGATTACCCCACGTGGCTCGCCAACCAGTGCAATGTTGCTCGCTGTAAAATCAGTTTTTAAATTCTTTGTCAAATCATATTTCATGGAATAGTTTCTTGTCCAATTCCAATTCTTTTGAGCTTGAGTTTGAATGAGCATATCGCTGTATACACCTGTTAACTCCAATGAGTTATTTCGAATGCGACTTGTCTCGTAGGAGCGATTCATTTCTGTTCTGAAACTCACTTGTTTAATACCTGCGTAGAAATTGAATTCCTTTAGCCACTTCAGATATTTCGACGTTTTAATAACTGGGATATTGGCTAGCGGTTTGAATTCTTTAGGCTTATTCGTGAAGCTATAATCGAACGCTCCTTGATATTGTTTCTGTAGTCTCCAATCCGTATTGATGTCTCGGAAATAAGTTTCATTGTAAGCATAGGAAACAGAGAAATTATCAACTCCGTAGAATTTAGGTTTATCTGTGCTAGCAGGCGCAGCTTGTGTTCCCGGTTTCCCTTTATCGTCTGCCCCTGGAAGACCTACTCCTTTTGAAGCCGCAGCATCTTTCTTCGGTGCAATTTTCACATTTGTGAAATTGATACTTCTGCGTTTTGTATACGTTTGAGATTTTTGCTTCAAAGGTTTGTTTAATGAAGGCAAATCTGTCATTTGAATATCCGGTTGAAGTGGGCTGTATCTCGGTGTTTGAACATTCTCAGAAAAACCGAGATACATGGGTAATTGAACACCCCAATCTTTCGGGAAAAACTTACCGAGCTGCAACGTGCTGCTTGCATCGAGCCCCATTTTTGTTTCCTGTTGCCTTTGTTGAACGCGCTGCTCTATGGCGCCCCATCCGGGTGTGCTTATGTTTCCTGAAACTGCTATATTACCAAAATCTGCCAACTGTGCATTCAAACGTGCTATTGCTGCTGACCCAGATTTCTCATCGAATTCAGAAAGGCGCAATTCATTCACCCAAACTATTGCACATTTTCCTTTTCCGTCATCTGCAACTCCAAAGGGATTTGTGTCTTTATCGGGGTTGCGAATACCAATCATCATCGTTGTGATATTCGCTAAATTTGGATTTCCTTTAACAGATAAGTGAACGTTGTTATCTAAAATTGTATCGACAACAGATAAAACCGACGTGGAAGCAGGCCTGTTGATTTTCAGGTTTTGTAAGTCTGAAAGTTGGATATCGAAATTATTCTCGGCTGGCCAAATCTCATCGTCGTTATTGGTATACCATGGCGTGACACTCATGGGTACTTCATACTCGTAATAGTTCTGATCGAAGTCGGAGCCTAAGCGAATAAATACAGAAACATCATTGTCCTTTAACTCTGATTGGATTCCTGCGGCCTCGGCGTGAGCGAACATTCGCAAACGCTTGTATTGTCGTAAGTCATAATTTACATTTCTGTATGTTGCGCGAGCATCTCCATCTTTCAAATTGCAGACGCTCAACTCTAAAGATTGTTCATTTAAATTTCTCAGGTTGGCAGAAGCAACATCTTGCTCACGAATGATTCCCGGCGGTACCGCGTAAGGAACTGGCTCACGATTTCCATTTTCCTCAATGTTTACTGCAGCAATTGTAAATGAAGTTTCTGGATCATCGTTAATCTCTTGTTCTTGATTACCGGCTAAAGAATAATCATACTTTCTCCACTCGCCTCGAACCAACTCCAATCGGGCAAAACGCAATGTAACAGGCTCTTCCCAACCCTTTAAGAACATTCTGATGTATCGAATTGATCGAAAATCAGGAATACTTCCCACTCGCTTTTCAAATTCCTTAATTGGAATTTTAAATTGATACCAGCGGATTTCACGCTCCTCGTTATTCGCTGTTGTTTTCGTCGTTACGAATGTATCTGTGATGTAATTTCTTCCAAGGTTTCCATCTCCCAAATCCTCAGGTCGCAAACTTACCTTGTACTGAAAATAACTTTCAATGGTATTCAGTGTAATATCCTGATTGATATCTTCTGAGTTCGGAATGGTGGTAGCTGCAATTGGATAACCATCGGGTGTATTCGTATTCGAGTTTCCTTCGTATCTGTTGAAGTTTTTATAACGCTCTACGGTATTCAAGTCAGCTGCATCGGCCTGAGAACTTCGGAAATAACTGAAGTTATCGGCAGAAGGGTCTTGCTGATATTTAACGTATGCGTCGGGTGTTAAAAATCCTTGCACTTGCAACAGCCAATTCGAAAAATAAGACTGTTCAGCGGTTGAATTCAAACCATCTAATCCGATATCTTGTTGCTCGTAATTACCAGAAGTGTAATCAAAGGCATTTACTACGTTAAAGGTTGTCGGCGAAGGATAATTTCCCCACGTACCTTGTTCAATTGGGAGGTCGTTATTGGCGGAAGGAAATCCGTTTTCGAAGCTCATGTGAGAATCGTTCATAACGTCTTCGCTTACGTTTCCAAGGTTAAAGTAAAGATCTCCACCGTCTATATTTTCGGAATCTTCATTGAACGGATCCATTAACCAAAACTGAATGAATTGTACGTTGGATGTCTCGAAATCTGTGGTCGTTAAAGCGCGCTGAATTCCACCCCACCGTGATTCAGGATCTTTCAAGGTACCATCCGCATTCAATCCGGCAGATCTACCCGAATAACCGTTCGGTAATTCGAAATTATACATTCCCCTTTCCTGCGGATAGTAGGTTAAATCTAAACATGCAATGTTCGGTGGTTGACCTTGTGGCAATTGTCTGTTCGGAAATACTTCAGATTCTAATACCTCGCGCATGCGGTGATCACTTTGCATGTCAGCCGTGATATTCGGCGGAGTGTAAGAACTATTTCTAAAGAACAAAGGGTCAATAATATACCAGGACAAATGTGCTCTATTTGCACCGTAAACAAGGCTATCTTCGAAATCGCCTTCAGGAAAAAGAGACGATTGCAATTTCGGAGTAGAGGCCATGAACCATTGGTTCAATGAACGCAAATCGATAACACTTTGGCTTCCTTCGAAATCGTCTACGTATGCGTTTCCATCTTTCGAAATTGCTCGTGAGTGACCAGGAAATATTTTCGCTGCCTCGAGATTGAAGGTTACAGTTGATTTCTCTTTGGTTTGAATGCCCGGAATGCGATCAATCAATTTCGTAATCAACGGAACTTCCTTTTGAAAGTTCATGTCGAAGCCAATCATACCGTTATTTACCGGGTCGTCGCCTGCATTTACTTTCTGTGTCAACGGACGCTCTCTAAGATTCATGAAAGTAGCACCCATTGCAAGATTATCTGAAAACTTATAATCAAATCTGCTTCCCAATAAAGTTTTGTATTGCAGATTAAACATGGAGTTACTTTCAACCGAAACCTTTATGGGTTGACCCGAACTCATGATGCTTTCATTTAGGATTGTAACCTTTCCTAAATTATAATTCACAGTGAAGTCTGTTCCTTCAACAAGTCTCATTCCACCTGCGGTTACGGTCACCGCACCTTGTGGAATATTCAATGCATTCAAAGAAATTTCAGATCCTGAAGCACTTTGATACTCACCTTTGATTCGGAAACGATTCAATTGCGGAAAACCAATTTGAGCTGCTGTTTTAGTAGAATCGTATAAAGGTTGGAACACAACCTGAGAAACCACTTGAGCGGCTTGCGGTGTATTTCCAAGACCCGCATAAATCTGATCCGCAAGATGTGAACCGAATGGTTCTACCATTGGGAAATAAACTCTTCCCGAAGATGCGTCAATTAGACCACCTGCTGTAGAGGCATTTGGAACAAAGTCGAAGAATCCATCGCTACCCGGCATTTGCTGGGCGTCTATTCTATCTAGATTCAAGACTTGCAACAACAACTTTCCGCTCAGAGGTTCACGAGGAATGTAATTCATATTCACACCCGTTGCAGGGTTGTTGTACCAGACTTCCAATCTAAAGTTCTCCGGTGAAATACCGAAAGATTCAAGATTGTAGACGTTCTTCATCATGTTTAGCCAAAGAGGCGAAGGGTCTCCGTTCGTAAGCTTCACGAGTGTGATTGAAGACTTCAACATTTTCAACATTAACGCCTGAGGCGCTGCAACACCATCTTGTGATAGCGTTCCTACTTGGTACGTCTGACCGTTCAAGGTGTACTCATATGAAACAGCCAATACCTCGGCATTATTCAGTGACTGCTTCAACGAAATAAATCCAAGACGTGAATTGTAGGTATATTCAGAAGGAGTTAATTTTCTTGCATTACCTACACGCTCGTAATGAATACCCTGACGCATGCCATATCCCAAGGCTTGAATTGCTGCATTGGCATTTGAAAAATCTAATATGTTTTGATTGTTTGAAACAACGTTGAAGAGATTGTTGTTCTCATTGTCTGGGTTTTGTAATTGGCCTGGGCTTATCAACGAGGAGCTATTGTAGTCGCTGGCCATGTATTGCGCATTTTCACCTAAATCGGTAAAGGCCATAATGTTCCGAACGTCCTGTGTGTTGGCTTGCTGATTGACCACCCAAACTTCAATACGCGTAATGTTTGCTCCACTGTTTACGACAGGCAACGCAGCAAGCGCATTGTCATAGTTGTCTCTGAAATATCCTGAAAGGAAATAGTGTCTGTTGGCTTCGTAATTATCTGCGGCAATATCGAAGCGAGTTGTTTGCGCTCCACCTTGAACGGTTATTTCTTTTCGTTCACCCTTCTGCTGAGTCAATATTGTGGTGTTCTTTAGCTTTCCCCACTGTGTCTCTATTTTCGCACCAAAGAGACCAAGGCTACCAGGCATAAGCGTTCCGGTTAAAGGAAGCGCAACAGTACCCAATTCAATTTTACGCATGATTTGATCTTCGTCTCCGGTGTATTCCACCTTAATGTTGTTTTCAAATTCAAACGTGCTCTCAGTGTTGTAATTGACCTTCAACTTCATTTTGGTACCGATGTTACCAATGACATTCATCTGAATCTTTTGATCGAAATTGAAGTTGGTATTCTTTCGTTGACGCTCGGGAATACGTGGGTTTTCGGTACGTTGAGAGTTCAGACCGAAGGTTAATTCGGCAGAACCTTGCGGACGAATTTCAATTTCATTCGAACCAAAAATGTGTTCGAAATTATCGCCACCCACTTTAATTACTGGAGCGAATTCTTTGTTCGCAGCAGATTTATCGTCTTTGATTTTGTTCCAATACTTGGATACATTTTTGTCTAATTGGAAGTCTAAGAAATCTTCCATGTCCATGGTAGATGGACGGCGAAAATCAATTCTATCTCCTACCTTTTGAATGACTTCATATCGACCCGTTTCTGGATTGTATTCAACAGAATAATGAATGTTATCTGGAAGAGGAATTTCGATGCCGTTTCCCCCCTCACTTGGAGCGGGACTGTCATCGTTGGGCCAAACCGGAGTAACAGTATCTGGAGCAAAAACAAAATTGTGATTCGATTTAGCAATAACACGCGTTTCAACAGAAGTATTTGCCCAGGCCAGCCAACCAGAAACACTAAGGGCCATTACGAAAATGGCTCTTGATAGGAGGCGGAGGACTACTTCTTTCACAATACTATATCTGTTTCAATACCTGTTTAATAAGTTCTTCCAATGGCAAATCACCATTGGTTAAGAGAATCTTATCCAACATTTTTTCAGTTTTGGTTTTGTCTAGGCCCAATTGGGACAGTGCCACTAACGCATCTTGTCGCGTCGTATTGTGCACACCTCCAATTTTTTCTATCACAACTCCATCAATTTTGCCAACCTTGTTATGCAGATCAACAAGAATTCTTTCAGCTGTTTTCTCTCCAATTCCCTTTATTCGCTTCAACGAAGGGAGATCTTTATTGGCAATAACCTGAATTAATTCATTTACATTCAAGCTTGAAAGAACCATTCTAGCCGTGTTTGGACCAACGCCGCTCACACTGGTCAATTTCTTGAACAACTCTTTTTCTTGGTCGGAATAGAATCCATAGAGAACTAAAGAGAAATCGTTGCCATTGACATGAAGATGCGTGTATAGCATTACCTCTCCATTGTTTGGAAGTGCAGAATAAGTGGCCAAACTAATGTTTAGAAAATAGCCCACTCCGTTGCAATTGATTACCGCATGCACCGGTGATTTCTCAATGAGTTGTCCTGTAAGTGAATAGAGCATTTTATCTATTTAAGGTTCCTTTAGCTTGAGCATCGACAACCGCAACGCGCACCATGTTTACGATTTCGCGCACAGAGCAACCCATCTGCAAGATATGATAACTCCTTTTCATGCCCAATAAAATTGGACCTATTACTTCCATGCCAGCAACTTCTTGGAGAATTTTGTAACTAATGTTTCCCGAAGAAAGGTTTGGGAATATCAATGTGTTCACTTTAGAGTCGGCCAATTTCGAGAAGGGGAAATTCTCTTTTCTCATTTCCGGATTCAATGCAAAGTTTGCCTGAATCTCACCGTCAACTATCAAATGAGGGTGGTTGTGATGAAGGATTGAAACAGCTTTTGCAACTTTATTTGGATCAGCTCCATGTGATGATC
This sequence comes from Flavobacteriales bacterium, assembly GCA_044374295.1. Taxonomy (GTDB): domain Bacteria; phylum Bacteroidota; class Bacteroidia; order Flavobacteriales_D; family Sanyastnellaceae; genus CAIZGX01. Next base: position 17,689 of record JBILOU010000016.1, read on the forward strand.
CGAAATTAGAATAGCTCAACATGGCGATTCGTGGTGCGATTTTCATTTTTGATACGGCATCGGCAACAAGAAGAGTAATATCTACGAGTTGTTCAGCTGTTGGATCTATGTTTACTGTAGTATCAGCGAAGAACATTGGACCCTTCGGGGTTTGAACAATATACATTCCGCAAACCGTTTTAACATCTTTTGCAGTTCCAATGGTCTCCAATCCTGGACGAATTACTTTCGGGTAATTGCGTGTCATTCCAGAAATCATAGCATCCGCTACTCCGGTTTCAACCATCATTGCACCAAAGTAATTGCGTTCCCGCATGATGCGAGAGGCTTCTGTTTTGGTAATACCCTTTCGCATTCTCTTCTGGTAGAAGAATTCGCCATATTTTTCGCGCTCAGCTTTGTGTGAATCTAGGCGAGGATCAATAATTTCAACATCGCCCAAATCCAAATCGAACTCACGAATAAGCTCTCTAATTTTTTCTTCCTGACCTAACAAAATTGGAATAGCTATACCGTCATCTTTCGCTTGTTCTGCAGCTTTCAAAATTTTAGGATTATCTCCTTCCGCAAAAACTACACGTTTCTTATCTTTTCTGGCGCGCTCTGAAATTCCTCTTGTGAGCGCATTATCTCGACCCATTCTACCGAGTAACTCACTTGCGTATGCATCCCAATCTGTGATTGGATTCTTTGCAACACCACTTTCGATAGCAGCCTTCGCGACAGCTGTGGAAACCGCTACTAACAAACGAGGGTCGTTTGGTTTCGGAATGATATAATCTTTACCAAATGAAAGGCTTGTAATATGATAGGCTTCCATTACCTCCTCAGGTACCGTTTCCTTAGCCAATTCAGCCAATGCCTTAACAGCAGCCAACTTCATGGCATCGTTAATTTTAGTAGCACGAACATCTAAAGCTCCTCTGAATATGAATGGGAAACCAAGTACATTGTTTACTTGATTCGGATGGTCGCTTCTTCCCGTAGCCATAATGACATCTGGACGTGCAGCCATTGCTTCTTCGAAAGGAATTTCCGGGTCTGGATTTGCCAAAGCAAAAACGACAGGATTGCTTGCCATCGATTGAACCATTTCAGGTGTTACAATATTTCCTTGTGAAAGACCCAAGAAAACGTCTGCATTTACCAATGCTTCCGCAAGTGACTTTTCATTTGAATCAACTGCAAATCGTTTCTTTCGATGATCAATATCTTCTCTTGAGGTATTGATAAGTCCCTTTGAGTCGAACATTCGAATATTCAAAGGGTTCAAACCCAAACCAATCATGGTATTCAAACAACTCAATGCTGCTGCGCCTGCGCCGCTTACCACAATTTTTATATCACCAATATTTTTACCCGCAATCTCCAATGCATTCAACAAGGCTGCACTCGAAATAATTGCTGTCCCGTGCTGATCGTCGTGCATGATAGGAATGTCTAGGGCTTCCTTCAACCTTTCCTCGATTTCGAATGCCTCGGGTGCCTTAATGTCTTCCATGTTAATACCACCAAACGTTGGGCTAATGTTGATGACTGTATTCACAAAATCATCCACTGCGGTAGCCTTTATTTCTATATCAACAGAATCGATATCAGCGAATATCTTAAAGAGCATTGCCTTTCCCTCCATAACAGGTTTACTCGCTTCAGGACCGAGGTTACCAAGTCCGAGAATGGCTGTTCCGTTTGAAATAACCGCTACTAAATTTCCTTTTCCTGTATACTTGTAAACATCGTCTATGTTCTCTGCAATAGCCTTTACTGGCTCCGCAACACCGGGCGAATAAGCAAGTGCTAAATCGCGCTGAGTACTGTATGGTTTTGTCGGAACAATTTCTAACTTTCCTTTCCTACCTAACTCGTGGTAATCGAGTGCCTCTTTCCTCTTTATTTGCTTCATGTTCTTTCTTTGGGTTCGCAAAAATAAAACAACCTCGAAATTCGAGGTTGTTCATTTATATTTCTTAATAAATTATTCAACTACAACACGAATGGTCTCGCGTCCTTTGGATGTTGATAATGTAAACTGATAAACTCCCGCAGCATAATCTTGCGCATTTAGCAAAATGCTTCCAGAATTTCCTTTTACTGTAACTTGCTTAACTAGTTTACCTTGAAGATTTGTGATGACTAGCTGACCTTCTCTCTCTCCTGACGGTAATTTATAATTCATGAAGCTCAAACCTCTTAAAGGATTACTTCCAACAAGCTCAAGCTTTGAGGTTACCTCTTCCTCAACTCCCACTGGGCAGCTCGCCTCGTAACAAAAACTAACAGTCTGACAAGCTTGGTCTGCCGGATTGGCTGTGTTGAAGAAACAATAACTAATCAACGTTTCTCCCGGATTTCCCAGAGGCTTGTAATGTGCGTAAAATGTATGATTGGTGTCGCTTGCAAAGATTGTTTGTGCTAAAAGTGAAACATTGGTTGTTTCTCCGTAGCAAACACCCCAGCAAAAATAATTAGACGAACCCGGAATTTCTGAAATAACACTTCGACTGCATTTTACCGAAACAGCAACATCTGAAATATTCGTAACTGGCCATTCGGCAACCATTTCGCCCGCGCCTGTGAGCGTTGCAGCTGTGGCATTAACCTGCGTGACAGCATTTACAAGTTCAATTGATTGCGCCGACACTCCTATGAAAGAAAGCGCAAATCCAAAAAAGAGAATATTTTTTTTCATGTTCCAAAGATATAAAAAGTAATTGGGAGAAATATTTCTTTATATTCGTACCCCTAAAGTAAACCCTATTAATAATTAATCAAATGAAAAAAGCTCTACTATTGATGGTTGTTGCGGTAATGTCGTCAACAATGTCTTTCGCTCAGTTGCCAGCAGGATCGTTTGGTCAAGATTTCACAATCACTGACCAATTCGGTGTTTCTCACAACTTGTACAACTACTTAGATCAAGGATACACTGTATACCTTGACGTATCTGCAACATGGTGCGGACCATGTTGGAACTTCCACTTGTCTGGTGCATTGGATGAATTGTATGCTAACCACGGTCCTGCTGGTGCTCCTGGAGTATCTGCAAATACCTCTAATGATGTTATGGTTATTTGGATTGACGGTGATGGTACTACTACTGACGCTGATATGGCGGGTACTGGTGGATCAACTCAAGGTAACTGGTTAAACCCAACAGGAACTCCTATTGAGTTTCCATTGGCAAACCCAGCGACTTCTTTAGCAAATTCTATCAACGATGATTATGCTATCGCTTATTACCCAACAATCTACCGCATTTGCCCTAACCGTATCGTTACTGAGGTAGGACAATTGGATGCTGCTGGTTTGTATGCTACATTGGAAGAATGTCCTCCTGCAGCTTCACAAGCTAACGACCCATCTATGTTAAGCTACAATGGTGACTTAGCTACTTGCGGAAACGTTGACGTTGCCGTTACTATTCAAAACAACGGTACTTCTCCATTAACTGCTTGCACAATCACTGTAACTGGTGGTACTGCTCCGTTAACTTACAACTGGACCGGTAACTTATCTACTTACGCTGTTGAAACAGTAAACGTAGGTTCAGTTGCAATTACTGGTGCTACAACTTTGAACGTGTCTATCACTTCTGCTGATGACAACACTGCTAACAACAGTACTTCTGCTCCAATCGCTTTCGCAGCTGATGGAACAACTCACGTTAAACTTGATATCTTGTTTGACCGTTACCCAGAAGAGTCTTCTTGGTCTATCACTGACGATGCTGGAAACGTAGTAGCTTCTGCTGACTATGGCAATGCTCCAGTACCTGCTGATAACTCAACAAAGATTGTTGACGTTTACCTTCCATCAACTGGATGTTACACTTTCACTGCAGCTGACTCATACGGAGACGGTTTCTTTGATACGCAATGGGGTGCTGCTGCAAACGGTCACATGTATGTAACTACTGTGAGCGAAGCTGGTGGTACATTCTCTAACATCTGGATCTACGATGGAACTTACAACTTCTCTGAAGCTGCAGCTCCTAGTAGTGTTAGCACTGTAGTAGGTATCGAAGAAGTAAGTCTTACAACTGGTGTTAATGTTTATCCTAACCCAGCTAACGACTTCATCAATGTTGCTTACGGTCTAACTAACAACAGCGTTGTTACTATTGACGTTATCAACGTAGTTGGTGCGCGTGTTATGACTGAGTACATCGGTAGCCAAGCTGCTGGAAACTACACTTCACGTTTAGATGTTTCTAACCTTTCTGCTGGTGTTTACATGTTGAATGTAACTATCAACGGAACGGCTAACACTGTTCGTGTTACTGTAAAATAATCTTGATTTTTATCAAGGAAGAAGAGCCGACGATGCGTCGGCTCTTTTTTTTGGTACAGTCATTGGCTAAAGTTTTTTACTTTTAAAAAAAATATTTTATGCGCCTTTCCATTTCACTCTTCTTCTTCATTGTTTCTCTCGGATTATCTGCTCAAGAAACTCTTCCTAGCATTAACCTAAAAGATCTAAACGGAAAAACAGTCAACACCGCAACACTTGCTCAAGACGGCAAGCCTACCTTAATCTGTTTTTGGGCCACTTGGTGCAGCCCTTGTAAAAAAGAATTAAACAACTACTTGGATCTATACGAAGATTGGCAAGCTGAAACAGGCGTTAAAATTATTGCGGTATCGATCGATGACCAACGCTCTGTGACGCGCGTAGCGCCATACGTGAGCAGTGTTATGTGGCCTTATGAAATTTTGTTAGACAGCAACAAGCAATTTGCTCAAGCATTGGGAGTGAACAACGTTCCTCACACATTCCTTGTAGACGGAACAGGAAAAATCGTTTGGCAGCATAACAACTATGCAGAGGGCGATGAGGCTGAAGTTCACGAGCAACTCTTAAAATTGAAGAAGTAATTCACTTCATTACTACTTATAAGCCCGAAAGGGCTTTTTTTATTTCAGAATGCGCCGTATTTTCGACGCTCAATGAACAGAATGAAAAAGTTACTTGTATTTTCTGCCTTGCTTGCCTTCGCCTTTGGTTTGCAAGCACAAGGCGACCCTAAAAAGCCTGGACAATTGCACGGCAATTTCCAATTTCTTTCACAACAATATAGCGAAGACAGCCTTATTGGAGCCACCGTTCCGCCTGCAACCACCGCAATTAATGGTTTTGGAAATCTCATGTACACCCAAGGTGGTTTTAGTGCAGGAATGCGCTTTGAAACATACAACAATGCCATTCAAGGTTTCAGTGCACAAAACAGATACAAGGGAACGGGTATTGGAAATAGATTCGTGCAATATCAGGATAGTATTTTCAATGTAACGATTGGAAATTTCTACGAACAATTTGGAAATGGGCTTACCCTTCGTACTTATTGGGAACCTAACCTCGGAATAGACAATGCGTTGGACGGTGCACGTTTAATCATTACTCCGAAAAAAGGAATTACACTCAAAGGAATTTATGGCCGTCAGCGCCTAGATTTTGATAGCCAATTAACCAATGCCGACGGAATTATTCGAGGTAGCGATGCTGAATTCAATTTAAACTCAATCTTTCCGTCACTCGCTGAGAAGCAAACACAAGTAACACTCGGCGGTAGCTTTGTGAGTCGATACCAAAATGGCGAGACGCGTTTTCAAGATTCATTGATTTTTTTAACCCCAAACAATGTATCAAGTTCTGCGGTTCGCCTGCAATTGAATAGAAAAGCTCTCGCAGTATCTGCTGAATATGCCGAAAAGATTAATGACCCAAGTGCAGACAACGCCTATTTGTATAGAAAAGGAAAAGCCTTCTTTTTAAATGCCTCATACAGTGGTAGCGGTCTTGGGGTAAATGCAGCTGTGAAATACATAGACAATATGAGTTTCCGTGCAGACCGTAACTTGAAGTTATTCGATGTGCCAACCAATTATTTGCCTTCAATTACAAAACAACACACCTACAACTTGGCAGCTACATTGTATCCATATGCTACCCCTCTAACAGGCGAAGTAAGTTACATGGGTGAAATATTCTATACCTTTAAGAAGGGCACAAAACTCGGCGGTAAATACGGCACCCAACTTTCGGCAAACTTCGCGGCAGCAAATGGTTTAGACACCACTCGCTTAACGGGAATTGAGGCATATACAGAAGGGTACCAAGTCAATTCAGTCAAATTCGGTCCCACAAAATATGTAAGGGATTTCAATTTGGAAATAAAGAAAAAGCTAAGCAAAAAGTTCTCTGCAGGATTCACCTATTATTATTTTGAGTTCAACACCTTAGTTACTCCAGTTACCAATGATTTCAAGGGAATTGTTTATGCGAATATTGAGGTCCTCGAATTGAATTATAAATTCACACCAAAAGACAATCTGCATCTCGAGCTTCAAGGTCTTCAAACAGATCAAGACAAAGGAGATTGGGCAACCATTGTTGCCGAGTTCTCTCACTCTCCTCATTGGAGTATCGGATTAATTGATCAATACAATTACGGGAATTCCGTGACGGAAAAACGCGTTCACTATTTGTTTGGAACAGTTGGCTATATCAACGGTTCTCAACGCCTAACTCTTGGATACGGAAAAAGAAGAGAGGGTGTGTTTTGTATCGGAGGTGTTTGCCGCGCAGTTCCAGCTACTAACGGATTTGAATTAATGTATACCGCAAGTTTTTAATATGAAAAAGAATTACTTTATCTTACTTGCCATAGCTCTTTTGTTCGGAGCGTGTGACCGCCTTGAAAACCCGGTTACTGTTGCAAAAAATAAATACCGTGATGATTTATACGGACCAGCACCGACTTTTAATGCCACTTCAGAAGCTACTCGAAACGTACTATTCGAAGAATTTACTGGTCACCTTTGCGGTTTCTGTCCACCTTCGACTGCACTTGCTTTAGCACTCGACGCCCAATTAGGAGAGCGCATGGTTACTGTCGCCATACACGCAGGATCTCTTGCGGCTACTGGAGGAACATTGTTTCAAACTGATTATACCACTCCAGTTGGCAATCTTTACTGGGCTCAGTTGAACGGCGGATTCAATCCAACTGCACGCATAGACCGTATGGGAGGGTTAAGTAGTTATGAATACCTCGATCCCGCGAACCCAAGTAGCTGGCAAAATATTGTCACTACAAGAATGAATGTCAGCACGCCCGTCTCATTGCAAGCCAACTGCGAATACGTAGCAGCGGATAACGTAATTAACATCCACATGAACTCACAATTTATTGAAAACTACACGGGCAATGTTAATCTGGTAGTTCTTTTAGTAGAGAACCACATCATAAGCGCTCAAGAAGATTACAGTCAAACTCCTTCTGAAATTGAAGAATATGAGCACGAACATGTTCTTCGAACGAACGTGACAGAGCCAATGGGAAATCTAGTGATTAACAGTCCCGCGGCTGGATTCTCCTCTACAAATAGCTTTACCATGGCGCTTCAGCCTAATTGGGTTCCAACGAACATGACCGTTGTTGGCTATTTGGTTGATGCAAACACCCATGAAGTCTTGAACGCCATTGAATATGAAATTAACTAAGCTCATTCTTCTCTTTTTCTTTTTCTTTTTGCTTTCGTTTGAAAGCAACGCACAGCAAGCTTTCAAAGCAGGAATTTCTTTTGGGATGACAACTTCTCAGATTAGTGGTGATGGGCTTGGAGGTTGGGACAAATTTGGAATTACTGGAGGTGCTTTTGTCAGTGCACCCCTTTCTTCGAAAAACGGTTTTCGCATTGGACTGAACTACGCAGACAAAGGTTCTCGTACTAAGCGCGACACACTTAATTTCAACACCTTTGCTTATCGCTTAAGATATATTGAGGTGCCTGTTCAATACTCATTTCAAAACGGACCGTTCACCTTTCTAACTGGGTTGTATTATGGACGCTTGATCAAGCAAGATATTCTAGCGAATGCGCTTACATACGATGTGATTCCTGCTTTTCGTAATTATGATGTTGGAATTACCTTTGGCGCCACTTTGCAAATGGGTGATCACTTTTTCATTGAAGGGCGGTTTTCCTCGAGTATGATTCCGACACGTCCTTCCCCAAATTTTGCCAATCCAAACTCGTACTACGAAAAAGGAAATTACAATCAAGTGCTGTATTTCCTAATTGGAAGGAACTTCTAAGCACAATGAAAGTTAGTCTGATAACTGTAAGTTACAACAGTGCAAGCACCATTGCAGACACCTTAAAATCTGTTCAGTTTCAGACATACAAAGACATCGAGTATATCGTTGTCGATGGAAATTCAAGTGATGGCACAATAGAAATTGTGAAGCAATTTCTAGATTCTGCGGAAGATGCTATACAAGGTCGTACCGAAGGTGCTTCGCAAGACCTTCCGGGGGACCTTTCGAATAACCTAATTAATATTACTTCGCAAGGGCTTGTAACAAAGTTTTTGTGTGAAAGAGATAAAGGCATTTATGACGCCATGAATAAAGGTCTCGCCATGGCAAATGGAGATATTATTGGCGTTCTGAACAGTGATGATTTCTATTGTTCCAATGATGTTATTGAGGAGGTCGTTCGAGCTTTTCAGCAAAACAATACGGATTGCCTATATGGTGATTTAAATTATGTTGATCCGATTGATACTTCTAAAATCGTTCGCAAATGGCGAAGCGGTTCGTTCCGAAAAGATAATTTCTTAAAAGGTTGGATGCCTCCGCACCCCACTTTTTTTGTTCGAAAAACGTGTTACGATAGATTCGGAAAATTCGACACTCAATTCAAAAGTGCCGCTGACTATGAATTAATGCTCAGATTTCTTTTCAAGGAATCGTGCAGCGCTGTGCACCTCCCGAAGGTAATGATTCACATGCGCGCCGGAGGAGTGAGTAACGTTAGTCTAAAAAACCGCATTCGAGCGAACAGAGAAGACCGCTTGGCTTGGAAAATTAACGGCCTAAAACCAAAGTGGTTCACGCTTTTGCGTAAACCACTTTCTAAATTGATTCAGTATTTCTAAGATTAGAACTTCGCTCTTGACTTTCTAACTCCAGGTTTCCCTTTCATGTAACTGTACTTCGACTTGTAGAAGCTAGATCTTCCGCGAACTACGCGAGTTACTGTTAACTGTGTTGTTAAATAACTATCGTTGTTTGTTGCGTTACCTCTTGGAGATTGATACGTTGCACCCGGAGGAGCGATTTGAAAATTCTCAATAGATAAATCCGCTGCTGTATACTCAGGGTTTTCAGCTACTAATCCATCTAACAAAGCTTGATACGTTTGGTTGTTCACATACTCATACGCCATTGGATCTTCTGAATTCGGAGTAGTGTATACCGTTGAAATATCATCCAAATAATCCGTGAACACTGTTCTCCAACTCAAATCCCACTGAACTCTCCACTTCTTATTGTAAGTGAAATAAGCGCCAATACCCGCTGGAATTGCTAAACCATATTTAGCATACGATTCCTTCTGTCCTTCAGTTTTCCAATCACGCAATTCGAACCATTCTCCTCCGTATTGAACTTCACCGTTGTTGTAAATCTGTCCTTTCGGATTCGATGAGTAACCCGCAAGTCCCGCAAACAAGAAGACTTTGAAATCTGGATTGTAATACCCTTTGTTTCCAACATCGTTGTCGTACCAAATAGTCATTTCAGCACGACCGCCTAATTCTAATAAGTCATTTTGAAAATTTGCGTTTCGCGCGCGACGCGGAGCATATGTGGTGTATGCATCTCTGTCTGTAATGCGAATCCAATCAAAGTTAGCAGAAAAAGCCAAGCGCTTATTCACTTTGTAACGCATGTATGCCCCAGCAGACATGCGGGTTGACTCAAGGTGCATATCTACAACGAAATCTCTTCGTGGAAGATATTTACCTCCGATGTCTCCAAGGTAGTTAGAAGCGCCCACTTTCAATCCAAAATCCCAACGGTATTGAGCCGTTGCTTCTGACGATGCGAGCACTAAAACCAAGCTAAAAAAGAATAGTATTTTTTTCATTTTGGGTAAAGTCGTTCGCTAAGATAATCAACAATTTCTGTCACTCAATTGTTTTTCGCATTTTTGGGGAAAATTTCAACATGAATTCAGTTAGTCAACTTTTTGGAATTAAGTACCCCATTATTCAAGGTGGGATGATTTGGTGTACAGGTGCGAAACTGGTATCTGCCGTTTCCAATGCAGGAGGTTTAGGCTTACTGGGTGCTGGATCTATGTATCCGGATCAACTAGAAGAAGAGATTAAAAATTGCCAAGTGCTTACCCAGAAACCTTTCGGAGTAAACCTTCCACTTCTATACCCTAACATTGAAGACCACATTGCTCTAATTGAAAAATACCGAGTTCCAATTGTATTTACTTCCGCAGGAAGTCCGAAGAAATACACAGAGCGATTAAAATCCTCAGGAATTAAAGTTACTCATGTTGTAAGCAGCAGTGCCTTCGCACTCAAGTCGCAAGAAGCCGGCGTAGATGCGGTTGTGGCTGAGGGTTTCGAGGCTGGCGGACACAACGGAAGAGAGGAAACAACTACGTTGTGCCTCATTCCAAATGTGGTAGAATCAGTTACCATTCCCGTTATAGCCGCAGGAGGAATTTCTTGTGGAAAAAGTATGCTCGCCGCTATGTCACTTGGTGCACAGGGTGTTCAAATGGGCTCTCGCTTTGTGATGACTCATGAATCTGCCGCTCACGAGAATTTCAAAAGCGCAATTTTGCAAGCCAAAGAAGGCGACACTAAACTTACACTTCATGAAATAACTCCGGTTCGCTTGCTGAACAGCCCGTTTTACAGAGCTGTTGTGGACGCCTACGAATCGGACGCTAGCATTGACGAACTGAAAGAGTTATTAGGAAGAGGACGGGCTAAAAAAGGCATGTCCTTGGGCAACCTTGAAGAGGGTGAATTGGAAATTGGACAAGTGAGTGCGCGAATCAAAGGAATCATTTCTGCGAAAGAAGTGATAGACCAAACCATTTCTGAATTTCATGACGCGCAAAAAATTGTAGGCAATATTTCATTTTAATTCCGTTTGAAGATGGCCATCAATGCAACCGAAGGCCTATTTTTGCACTCTTCTAAGAAATGAAAAAGCAATTGATATTTTGTCTTGTAATCCTCGGATTATTTTTTACTCGTTCGAGTAAGGGCCAGTCTATTGCGAGTATCACGTGCCTTGAAGTTCAAGGATCCAGCGTTTCTATTTCTTGGAGCACCACTCCAAACCCGATAACTTTCGTTACCAATCACATTTTCGCTACGGACATTTCAGGTGGGATTTCGGAAATTGCGCAATCAACCAATTTATCCGGAACATACCTCTACTCCAACGTCGACGCCAACACAACTTCTGTTTGTGTGTACCTTTCAACAGAAGACAATGTTAGTGGCGCACCTAATTTCACATCATCTGAAACTTTTTGTAGCACTTTTTTAACCGCATCGCCTTCAGTTTCCCCACCGGGCTTCGCAAATCTTCAGTGGAATTCTCCTTCCAACAATCCCACTTGGTTGGCTGCTGTAAATGCTGAAGTTTGGCTGGAATATCCTGCCGGCTTGTGGAACAAAATAGCAACTTTGCCGAGCGCTAGCACATCCTACGATTATGAGGTTACGGTTTGCGGAGAACAATTAAATTTCCAGATTAGGTACAGCGGTCTTCCGAATTGCGATTTCGCAAGCAATATAGCTAGCGGTATTTTTTATGATCAAACCGCCCCGGCAATTCCTACCGTTACGAGTGTAACTGTTAACCCTGCTACTGGTCAAGCCGAATTGAATTGGAACGTGAACCCCTCAGGCGACACAGACGGATACATTGTTTATTCGTGCAGTGGTTCAACAGTTAACTTAATAGACACTGTTTTCGGAATAAACACAACCGTATTCAGCGACTTGCTTTCAACTCCAAGTACTGGTCCCGAATGCTATTTGTTATCTGCGATTGATACTTGTTACACAGGAACTCCTCCTAGCCCAAACACAAGTCCAACAGGCAGTGTTTGCAACTGTACAATCTTCTTAAGTCCATCTACCTACACCCTCTGTGAAAACAGCATTGACTTTTCTTGGAGTGCCTATTCAGGATGGAATTCGGGTGTGGATTATTATGTTCTCATGCACAGTTCCGACGGTGTGAATTTCAATCCGGTTGACACCGTGAATGGAAGCACGCTTCAAGGCACTCATGAATTCTCATCTATTTCTTCCGGATTAAATTATTACGGGGTGATAGCCTACGCAAGCAATGGGGCTACTTCTGCATCGAATATTCAAACAATAAGCGTTTCGTACCCCTCACCGCCGAGTATCAATTACATCACTTCGGTTAGTGTAAATAGTGCTAAAACCATAGACATTACAGTTCGATCAGAAGCCACATTGGTCCCGCATAAGTACATCCTTCAACGAAAAAACTTATACGCTCCTTTCAATTGGGAATACCGCATGGACATTACCCAATCTGCTGCGAATATTGTGTTCACTGACACCGATGTGAATTCAGACGATATCATTTATGACTATCGTGTAATCGTGCAAAACCCTTGTGGCTATTACCTAGATACTACAAACGTTGGAAAAAATATTCGTTTGCGCGGCGCGAACAATTCTGAATTGCTATTGAACAGTTTGAATTGGTCGAAATACGAAGATTGGGAAAATGGTGTGCAAGAATACGAGGTGCTCCGTTCCATAGACGGCACAGCGGAAACCCAAGCTTCGACAGGACCCTCGAACTATTTGTCTTTCCAAGACGACCTCGAACCCTTCCTTTCTTCAAAAGGACAATTCTGTTATCGGATTAAGGCGTATTCAGAACCAATAAGCTATTTCCCAAATGAAACATTTTCATCGTATAGCAACAAAAAATGTTTAGATCAGGAGCCTCTCATTTGGATTCCAAATGCGATGATGATTCATGGCAACAATGATTTATTTTTTCCTGTCATTTCCTTTGCCGATACCAATCAATACACGATGAACATTTTCAGCCGATGGGGTGACTACGTGTTTGAAACAAATAAACTCTCCGAAAAATGGGATGGACGCATGAACGGGGGCGATTTCGTTCATGAAAACGCTTATGTCTATTACATAACCGTGAAAAATGGAATTGGCGTTTTGTATGAACGCAGAGGAACAATAACAGTGCTTAAAGACTAGTCTTTCCCAAATGAATTGCATTGTATTAGACCAAGGCAACACCTCATTAAAATGGGGACTTTTCGTAAACGATTCCTTAGTTGCATCCGGGCGAATTCTTGATGAAAATCTTAGTCCTGAACTCACAGATTTACATTCAAAGCACAGCTTACCTTTTTTCTATTCTTCCGTGAGGAGTGAGTCTGAGCAAACCGAATTTTTAAATCGCTTTTCCTTTTGCCGAATTATTCCACAAGATAATTTCCCTTCCTTCCATTACTCATCTGGAATTGCGGGAAGAGATAGACTTGCAAACGTTGCGGGATCATATCAAATTTCAAAAGGTGCAACTTGTCTAATTGTTGATTTTGGAACGTGCATCACCTATTCCATTGCAAAAGACAAGGCACTTGAATCAGGAGTTATTTCTTTGGGAGCGCAATCGCGACTTCGCGCAATGAATGAATTCACTGGACAACTGCCGCAAATAAATTTTGAAGAGTCGCTGGAACCATTCCAAAATTCAACTTCTGGCGCCATGCTCAGCAGTGTGAATTTCGGAATTCTATCTGAACTGAAAGGATATATTGACGAGGCAACGAGCCTATTTCCCGATATTCAACTTGTATTTACGGGCACCGACGCTGTTCATTTTGCTAAACAGCTTAATTACCGCATCTTTGTAGAATTGAATTTAACATTAATTGGACTTTATGCCATCTCTTGTGCGAATGAATCTTAAATATATTTTTCTTGTTTTGATTTCGGCAATGTGCATGCGCATGCAAGCTCAAATTCCTGTGAATTCTCCTTATTCAAGATTTGGTATTGGTTTAACCGAAATTGGATTTAATCCGCGCTACAGCGCAATGGGCAATGCGTCCATTGCTCTTCCTGATCTGTCTGGGGTAAACTTATCGAATCCCGCTTCCTTCGCCTTATTCTCTGAAACCACTTTTCAAGGAAGTGTTTTTGCAAAGAGCTCTCAATTACTCTCAAATACAGGAGAAACAAATTACCTCGGCGGTCAGATTGGTGAAATAGCCTTTGGCTTCAAACGCACAGGCAGCAAATGGGGCTTTGCAATGGGTATTACTCCTGAAAGCATTGTTGGATATCAATTCTCAAGTGCTAATGTTGTGAATGACAGTTTAAATGCTAACAACAGTTACACCGGTGAAGGCGGGGTGAATAAAGTTCAGTTGGGTATGGCAAGAACGTTCATTCTATATTCAGATAGCACCCATTCTCGAACACATACGCTGTCTATTGGTAGCAACTTAAATTTCAGGTTTGGTTCAATTCTTCAAGTTGATCGCATTGCCTTCGACAATACTTCCGTGTACAACAGCAAGATCACTCAGCGTAAAACATTTTCAGACGCAAATTTCACTTTCGGAGCTCACTACTCGTTTCCCATTCATCAAAGAAAATCAGCCGGAAAAGTTTCGCGTTCCACTTGGTTTCATTTGGCGGGAACTTACGAGCTAGAGAACAACGTAAATCCAGACGTGCAGAATATTCGTCAGTCTACCCGCACCGTTTCAGGTGTTGAATTAGCAGTGCTTACTGTACTAGATACAACTTACACGAATTTATCCTTTACCCTTCCACAAAAAATACAAATTGGTGCTGCGGTTTCGCATGAATTCAAAAAATCAGGAACACTCTCGCTGAGTGCATCGTACCGTCAGCAAGATTGGAAATCAATTGAAGATTTAAACTCCCTGATTCAAGTTTCAAATCAGAGTTTCCACAATTCAACGAGCTTTGGATTAGGTTTAGAATATATACCCAACGCCAACGGTGGTGAAAACAATTACTTCGGAGCATGCACCTATAGATTGGGAATGAAGTCCTCTGAAACTTATGTTGGATTGAATGGCAACAACATTATTCAAGAAGCATTTACGTGCGGACTTCAAATGCCAATGCGTTCTTCGAAAACTACGAGTACAATTTGTCTTTCTGCTGAATTCGGAACTTATGGTAACGCAGTAGAGACTTCGACCAAAGAGAACTACGCTTCTTTCCTTATCGGATTTAAACTTCATCCGTTCGAGCGTTGGTTCGTTCAGAGAAAGTATGATTGATCCCGCTCGAAAAATATTCGCTGCACTCGCAGCAGTGTTCATTTTGATTGGGTGTCAAAATGAAATTTCAGAAATCAAAGCCATTACTGATCCGAAGCTTGTTCCTGTGCAAAGCACGTTTAATTCGGTTTTTAGTTATTCGATTGATGGGGTTGTTCGCACTAAAATTTATGCGCTTCAAATGGATCAGTATGTCAGCGACAGTTCGTATTTAATTGCTCCAAAGACGTTTCATATTGAATTCTTCGATTCATTGGGCCAATACACAGCAACCATGAAAGGAAACGAAGCCATTTTCTCGCAAAAGAGCAACACGCTTTGGACCAAAGGAGACTTGGTTTTGGAAAATTGGAAGAAAGAAAAACTCGAAACGAATTCGCTCACCTTTTACCTCGATTCTGATTTGGTCTACACGCCAGATTTTGTGAAGATAAGTTCTGAAAACAGCATGCTTGAAGGAAAAGGGTTGCGCAGCAATGGCAACTTTTCCAACTATGAAATCAATCAGACTTCAGGTAATTTTAACACGACAAACAATGAATAACTTAAATAAAATCGTACTTATCCTTTGGGCCATTGTGGTGATTGCATCGTTTGGCTATGCGCTTTACATAATCTCTGCTGAAGGTTGGGACAAAGGCGCCGAGAATTTATTTATTCCCGGCATTGCGCTTATGTGGTTCCTGTTTCGTTTTGGAATGTACCGAAGAATGAATAACATGAAAAAGGACAATGGGTAATATCGAAGTTTCTCAGTTATTCATTATTCTTGGCACCCTTGTCGGATGCGCCTTCTATTCAGGAGTTGAGATCGCGTTCCTTACTTCCAATAAATTAAAAATTGAATTGGACAAAAAGCAAGGCGTCTTCGGGGCATCTATCCTTTCCTCGCTTGTTGGAAAGCCGAAGCTTTTTCTTGCAATGTTGTTGGTAGGAAATAACATCTCATTGGTTATTTATGGAATTGTTTTCGGAGATGTCCTTACGACAATGCTCGAATCTTCTTTTCCTTCATTAAATGAAGTTGTAGGCTCCTACGGTGTGTTGATTTTGCAGACCATTATTTCTACATTGGTCGTCCTGATCTTTGGTGAATTCATTCCGAAAGCCTTGCTGTCTGCGCAACCTAATAAATGGCTTCTTCGTCTATCGCCGCTTATTGCAATCTGGTACGCTATACTTTTTGTTTTTGCTTACAGCGTAACGAAGGTGAGCGAGTGGATTATTTCAATACTTTTTAGAAACTCACCGAAAGAGCAAGACAACGTTTTTGGAAGAACAGATTTGAATCACTATTTGGAAGGATTTACAGGCGTGAATTCGCAGCAGAATGAACTTGATCTGGAAATTCAATTCTTTCAAAACGCACTCGATTTTTCGTTGTTGAAGGCACGCGATTGCATGCTGCCTCGCAATGAAATTGTAGCTATTGACATTACCGAGAGTATTGCCAAAGCGAAAGATCTTTTCATTGAAACGAAACTTTCTAAAATCATTGTTTACCGCGAAAACATTGATCAATTGATTGGCTATGTTCACTTCAGCGACTTCTTCAAAAGCCCGAAAGAAATCAAAGAAATTCTTCGTCCGATTGCTATTGTGCCCGAGCCTATGGCTGCGAACGAGATCTTGAAAATTTTCCGCAGTCAGAAAAAAAGTGTTGCCGCCGTTGTAGATGAATTCGGTGGAACCAGCGGACTGATCACCTTTGAGGATATTATTGAAGAAATCTTCGGAGAGATTGAAGACGAGCATGACACCATTGACAATGTAGAGCGTGAACTGAAAAAAGGCGTTTATGAATTCTCTGGAAGGCTTGACGTGCATTACATCAATGAGAAATATAAACTCGAGCTTCCAGAAAACGAAGAAGAATATGATACTCTTGGCGGTCTAATTCTGAACTTCCATCAGGACTTTCCTGAGGTGAATCAGGAATTCGTGATTGACCGCTTTAGATTCACGATTCTAGCCGTGAATGAGCGTCAGATTAAGCTAGTTCAGCTCCAAAACATTGAAGAATCGACAAATAGCTAGTCTCTTCAAAAAAAAAACGAGGAATTTTCGAGCAAATTTCCGATATTCGCACTCCTAAATTTTATAGTCCATAACTATGGCAATGATTTCAACCCTTCGTAAACAAGGATGGCTAGTACTAGCCCTAGTCGGCATTGGTATTGTCGGCTTCTTAATTCCGTATGATGCTGTAATGGCAATGTTCGGCGGCCCATCAGACAAAGTTGGTGTTATTAATGGCGAAAGCATTAAGCAAGACCAGTGGAGAGCTATGCTGCAAGAGCAATCGGAATTGTTCAGTTACAACAACAGCCAAGCTCACGGTTTGGAAAATGATGTTTGGAACAACTTAATCGAGAACACACTTCTTCAACCAGAATACCAAAGCCTTGGCTTAATGGTGACTGACGAAGAGTTAGACGAAATTCTTTTCGGTAACTTCTTAAGCTCTTACGTAAAAAGTACGTTCTACCAAGGACAAGACTCTTTGCCATTCAAAGAGCAAATGCGTGAAAGTTTCAAGAAAATGGAAACTGAAAAGCCTAACCTTTTCACCGGATACAGAAGATTGGTTATTGAAAAGCGCTTGAAAGAAAAGTATGACGCATTGGTTGGTGCAGGTGCATATGTAAACTCATTGGATGCAAAGAGTTTATTCCATCAGTCTAACGACAAAGCTTCTATCGTTTACGTTGTGAAGCCATACGCTCAAATTATGGAGAGTGAAATTTCATTCTCGAATGACGACATTGAAAACTACTACAACGAGCACAAGAACGATCGCGATTTCAAACAAGAAAGAAGCCGCACCATTGCTTATGTTCGTATTCCTTTGTTGACTAGCGCATCAGATAGCTCTGCTACACTTGAGAGCCTTCAAGCTATTGCCGCTTCGTTCAAAGCGAACAAGACTTTAAAAGAAGATTCAACATTTGCTATTTTGAATTCAGGTAATCCTGCAAACGGAAAAGTGAAATATGCATTTGGAAGTTTCCCAGAACCATTCAATTCACAAGTAGCTTCAGATAGCATTGGACGTGTTATGGGTCCATTCGTTTCTGGTGGTATTGCTCGTGTAGTTAAACTGACTTCACGCGGAACTGAAGTTGATTCTGTTCAAGCACGTCACATTCTTTTCAAAGAGAAAGGTGCTGCTGGAAAAGCAAAAGCAGATTCTTTGAAAAAAGTGATTCAATCGAAGAAGAACTTTGCTGAAATGGCTTCCAAATACAGCACCGACCCTGGTTCAGCTGTAAAAGGTGGAGATCTTGGAATGTTCGGAAGAGGCGCTATGGTTGCTGAATTCGACGCTGCATGTTTCAACGGGAAAGTTGGTGATCTTCAAATTGTAGAAACTCAATTCGGAACTCACTTGATTGAAGTAACCAAGAAAGGAGCTCCTAAAGCAGTTACATACTACGCTCAAGTTGAGAGACCAATTGCACCAAGTGCTGCAACTAAAAAAGAGACTTACCAAAAAGCTATCGACTTCATTCAAAATCACGGAGACAGCGCAAGCTTCCGTGCAGGTGCTGTTGAAAGCTACGGTGGATTAACTTATTCTCCGAATGTTCGTCCTGAAGCAACTGCTGTTAGCGGTGTTCAGAATGCATCTGAAATTATTGGTTGGACTTACAACCCTGAAACTGAAGAAGGAGCTATTTCGCAACCTATCTCTGTTGATGATGGAATCGTAGTGGTTTGCCTAATGGAAATCAAAGAAAAAGGAGTTCCATCTTTGCGTAACGTATACGACCGTGTGAAGCAAGAGGTTATTAAAGAAAAGAAAGCTGAAAAGTACATGGCAATGATGACCGGCAGTTCTTTAGAAGAAATCGCTGGAAAAGTTTCTGGCAAAGTGATGACTTACGAAAACCTTTCAATGGCAATGCGTAACATTCCAGCAAGCGGTGTTCAAGAAACTGAAAGTGCTGCGATTGGTGCTGCGTTCGGCTTGCCAACAGGTAACATCTCTGCTCCTATCAAAGGAAAGGGTGGTGTTTATGTGATTCAACGTGTTGCCGATGTGACTCGTGTTGAAAGCCCAGACAACTACGTTTCTTTCAGAAGAGATAAAATGCGTGGACAAAAGGCGAGCGCTCCAATGACGTTGTTCAACTCACTTCGTGAGGCAGCGGAAATTGAAGACTACCGTTTCTTCCCAGAAGATTGATTTTTAAAATCGCGACAATTGAAAAGGATGCCTCGGCATCCTTTTTCATTTTCTAGAACCAGAGTAGCATCGTATCGCCGTAACTCAAGAACATGTAATCTTGTTCCAACGCGTGGTTGTATATGCGCTTCCACTCTTCACCAACTGTTGCTGCAACAAGCAACATCAAAGTGCTTTTTGGCTGATGGTAGTTCGTTTGCAGACCTGAGCAAATCTTAAATGAATATCCGGGCGCAATGCAAATGCTTGAGGATGCACAAATAGAATCTCTGTTGGTAGAATCGAGATAATTCAAGAGCGCCGTTAAGGCCTCTTCTTTTGAATAAGTTGAGTAAGAAAAGTAAGGTTCCCACTGATCAACCACATGCGCTTCTTTGCCCTCTAAAACGCGGACACCGAGCCAGTATAAACTCTCTAAGGTTCTCATGGAAGTGGTGCCTGCGGCAATTATTCTTCCTTTACAATTTAAAATAGAATGAATGCATGCTTTGGTTACCTCCAAAAATTCAGCGTGCATCTCATGATCTTCAATGCGGTCTGAGCTAACGGGTTTGAAGGTACCTGCTCCGACGTGCAGACACACTTGTACTTGATTCACCTGGTTTTCTTTCAAGGCTGAAAGAACACCTTCGGTGTAATGCAGACCGGCGGTGGGTGCGGCAACGGAGCCTTCGGTTTTTGCGAAGACGGTCTGGTATCTGCCAGCATCGTTGGCCACTGGCTTGCGTTGGAAGTACGGTGGCAGCGGGACTTGGCCGATAGCCTCTATGACTTCAGAGAAGACGGCATTGAAGTTCCAGGTGAATTCTACGATGAAGGCATCTTTCTCAATTCCTTTTCTTTCGATGAAGACGCTTTCTGTGGAATTGTTCCAATTGATTTTCAATTCTAATTTTCCTTCTTTCCATCGTTTTGAATTTCCGATGTATGCGGTGAAGGAAACGCGATTATGTGCCGAAAAGGCTTCGGTGTAGGAGGTTCCGAAGGGTGCGAGGCACATGATTTCTATGAAGGCACCCGACTCTTTTTGAAAAATAATGCGTGCCGGAATGACTTTCGAATTGTTGAATACGAGCAAATCTCCTGGCTGAAGAACGTTGGGTAAATTCGAAAAAACGGTGTCCGTTATTTCTCCGTTTTCATAGACCAACAATTTAGAAGCAGCTCGGTCTTCCAACGGAATGACACGAATACGTTCTTCGGGAAGTGAATAATTGAAATCTTCAATTTCAATTTGAGGAATTGCCATGGCGCGAAAATACCTATTTTTGAAAACATTTTTAAATATGGGCACGAATAGAAAAGCATTGGTTATCGGTTGCAGAGGACAAATAGGTATTGAGCTTGTAATGGCCCTTCGTTCGAAGTTGGGACAAAACAATGTGATTGGCGCCGACATTCAGCCTGCTGAAAGTGTTTCTTCGGAAGATGGACCTTATGTTCAATTGAATGTACTAGATG
>JBILOU010000067.1:0-10694 GCA_044374295.1 Flavobacteriales bacterium
CCACACCTTCCAATACTTGTCCTTTTTCAAGGCCAGACATGATTTGCTTCTTCTGTTCTTCCAACTCAGCTTCAATAAGAGCTTTGTGAGAAACAACAACGTTTTTGAATTCGTTGTTGATTTTAACAACTTTCAATTCCATGATTTTTCCAACGTAAACGTCGTAATCACGAATTGGTTTAACGTCGATTTGTGATCCAGGTAAGAACGCTTCGATACCGAATACGTCAACGATAAGTCCGCCTTTCGTGCGACACTTAACTTCACCTTTAATGATTTCGCCAGACTCAAGAGCTGCATTAACGTTACCCCAAGCGCTGAACAAACGAGCAGTCTTGTGAGAAACGATTAATTGTCCGTTTTTGTCTTCTTGTAATTCAACATAAACAGGAACGCGATCACCAGCTTTAAGATCTGGATTGTAACGGAATTCAGTTACCGCAACAACACCTTCAGACTTGTAGCCGATGTTGATTACAACTTCTTTCTTTCCTACAGAAACAACAGTTCCTTCAATTACTGTTTTTTCAGCAATTGTAGATAATGTGTTTTCGTACAATGAATCGTAACGAGCACGATCATCATTGCTGTATCCGCCAGAAGCTTCGTAAGCTTCCCAGCTGAACTCGCCTTTTTCATTCATGAAAGCAGCGTCGTCAGCAGTGCTGTACAACTCAAGTGGTTCTTCAGCAATAACTTCTTCTTCTACAGATGCAGAAGCAGTTGCTTCAGTGTTTTCCGTTCCTTCTGTGGTTGGAACAGTGTTTTCAGCTTCTTCAGCTGGATTTAATTCTTCTGCCATGGGGCATTTTTAATTTGTATTTCACTCGCCTTCGCACGCATACGGAATGAAAGAGTTAGTTATTGTTCAGTGACTCAGCGTCTTATCACTACCCAAAAAGGGACGCGAATATACAAAAAAAAACGGCTAATATGCCGATTTCAATCACTTTGTGATCAATCCTGCAAGGATTGAAAGTTATCCCTCACGCACAACCACCACTTTTCTTGCACCATGGGTAACTCCATTACATATCAGCTTCGCGTAGTAAATTCCCGAGGTGTGGTCATTCAGATAAAGTGTTTTCGACTTCTCCCCAATGTTCAATTTAACAGTGCTAATCAATTTACCAGCACAATCGTAAATGTCGATTGAGCTCGTTTCTTTTATTTCATTGAAGGAAAAAGTGGTGCTATTCGAGCAAGGGTTCGGATAGTTTGAGAATGAAAATTTAGAATCTGCACTTTCGTTGAGATGCACAGAATTATTGGGAAGAATCTTTATGCCAACGGGTCTGTGATCAGAGACATTGGCATCGTATTCACTCCAACCATTTGGCAGATACTGTTCAATTTTCAGCGTTTTTATTTCATACGAACTGTTTTGCACCTCGTCGAACAATTCGTTCGTAATGAGAATATGATCAAGATGCGAGGGCCAAGAAGGGTATGACCAACCGGTGCTACTTCCCGTTGCAATATCCATATCTGCGAACAAATAGTTATCAGTGTCATTCAGGAAGTTAATGAATACATTGTTGGGAGCGGGGTCGGTAAGTCTGTCGTTTAGGTCACCCAAAAGAAAAACACTCTTATCCGGCAAATAGTTGTCGATGTAGCTTTTTGAAAGGTTCGATGCCAAATACCTTCTTGCTTCCTCATCATCTGAATCAGCCGTATTCAGGTAGCCATCTCCACAACATTTGAAATGGTTATTTATAGCGAAGAAATTTTGATTATCGAAGTTGAAGTCCATGATTTTCGGCGAGCGAGGAAAAGGATTCCAATAGGGGTAAGAGGTGTAGATTTCATAAATATCGTTAACCTGAATAACCTCATGTTTATAAATGAACGCCAATCCAGCATAATATGAAGTCATGAAGTAGTAGTGATATTGAGGTAAATCAGCTAACATGTATTTAAAGGATACCGTGTCATCGATCTCTTGAAAAGCGTAGATGTCAGCGTCAATGTTTTCGATAATTTGCTGGACGTAATTCACGGTAATGTCCCCGTTTTTCGGGAAGTGTTCAATGTTCCAAGTAACAAGTTCAAGGGTAGTGTCTGTCCCGAACGACAAGTCATTCAGCGTTTGTGCAAAAACAAGCGAGCTGTTTAAAAAGACAAAAGCAAGTAAAGAGAGACGCTGTTTCAAATGTTTTTTTTCGAAATTAGTGAAGAACCTAGCAAACTAAATATCTCAGATTTGAAATCGCTCCGTTTAATCCGAAGAGTTGATTGCTTGTAATTGATCCTGCATGGCTTTACTGAAATCGTCGCAGACATTCGCGTAGCATTCGCCGCAGGCATTCGTCTGAAAGACATTCTTCCCTTTTCTTAACCTCTCTTACCTTTTCAAAAAGAAGTCATACGCCACTTTACAAACCTCCGCTATAATCCTTTCATTCGTTTCATCGCTTTCGTAAGAGTTGGTAACCAAAACGCTAATGATGAAATAATGTCCATTCGGAAGGAACACAACTCCCCAATCGTTGGTGGCTGAAGTTAATCCAGCATCCGTCGTTCCCGATGTTCCTGTTTTGTGAGCCACAACTGTTCCTTCGGGTAAGAATCCTTTCAGACGCTTCACGCCGGTGGAGGTTTCTTTCATGGTTTGCCAGAAGAAGTTGTAGCTCGAAGGAGAGAGCAAACCGTTTTTATTTTCATAGAACAAGCGCAACGTCTGAACAGCGGCATTTGGAGTAATCCAATTCTGAAACATGTTCTCCCATTTCGACTGCATGGTGCGTTCGCTGTATGCAAATTGAAGATCTTGAATATTGTTCTTTTTGAAGTAAGATTCCACATCTTTCGGAGAACCAACCATTCCAATTAAAGTATCGCAAGCGGTATTATCACTGTGCGAGATACAATACGGAATCAGTTGCGCAACAGTGAGATCGCCTCCTTCAGGGAAATCTGTTCCAAGCGGATTCCAATACGCATCAACAGGCAAGTCGTCTTTGGATATTTTTATTTTCTGCTCAAGACTGAATTCGCCGCGATCAATTTTGTCAAGCATGGCCAGGCCAATGTGCATTTTGTAAGCGCTCTGAGTAGGGCAGTGCATATTCCCATTGATCGAAAGCGTATCGTTCCCATTTTCTCCTGAAATTGAAATTCCCACCACCGCTTTTTTATCGGCCAAGATTTGCTCAATCTGCTTTTTCAATTCTTTTGTCCGATCCACCTTCTCCGCAGTTTCGACAGGGGCAGGAGTTAGGACAAAAAAGTAAAGCACCGCCCACACAACTCCGAAAAACAATCCGAGATAAACGGTATTCGCATGCTTTTTCAAATCACGCTTCACGATCAATCGGAATAAAACCCAAAGAATGAATAATGTTGCAAACGCAATGGGGAGGTAGATTCTAAGCATGTTTTATAATTCAGATAATTTCTGCAAAGAAAAGGGTAATTGATATGTTTACGTCGCAGACATTCGCGAAGCATTCGTGCAAAGCACATTCGTCCGCAGGACTTTTTGGGCGTGCCCCTTCGGGTCGGGCTATTCGTTCCAAGTCCTCGCGGTTTCCAACCGCTCCGGGCTTTCCACTTCTATCCCTCACGCAACTCCACTCATTCTGTTTGTCTTTCTGTTTCTCATTCTAATAAAAATCAAGAAAGAGCAGGAGAGATGGGTTGGAAAAAATAAGTATAAATACCTAGTGAACTTTGTAGTTGGAACAGAGTAGTTGAATCAGTTCGCGAAGCGCATAATTATTCTCATTCCATATCGCGATATTCCTTTTTGTAAATAGGAAGAGCGAGATTTATAGAGTAGATACTTCCTGGTTTAATCAAATTTGAATTACCAGGTAATTTGAAATTATAACCGTATGTAATGGTTAACAAACTCATGAGAGAATACCCTATTTCGGGTCGGACAAAAAATTGGTTACTGTGAAAATCAGTATAGTGAACTACGTTGAGTCTTCCCCCCCAAAACACCTGGCTGAAATATTCATATCCAACTTTATTGCACATCAGATGACGAGGTTCGGAAAGAGTGATTCCACTTTCTAAAAAGGGACCATTATATTTACATGGAAGTTCCCCTTCAAAATCAATTGTGGTTAATCCGACATTAATGCTTTGAACACTTCCGAACTCA
Organism: Flavobacteriales bacterium; assembly: GCA_044374295.1. Lineage (GTDB taxonomy): Bacteria > Bacteroidota > Bacteroidia > Flavobacteriales_D > Sanyastnellaceae > CAIZGX01. The sequence continues at coordinate 4,115 of JBILOU010000067.1, forward strand.
TATTTGACTTTAGGTAAATATGAAAGGAAATCAGGATATCTCAGTAATGGAGACGGGTTGGTAAAAAGAAAAGAAGATTTCTTTTTGCTATTGCCATAAATTTTAAAGTTTGTAATATCTTTTCCAGTTTGTCCGAAAGACAAACTCGAAATGAAAATTAATAATACGATCAATGTCTGTTTCATGGGTCTATTATTCATTCGTTTATCGTTTGTTTTCTTTGAGTATAGCTTTTGAGAGATGTTCAGTCATCAATTCGATTGTACCGCTATCAATAGATCGCTTTCAAAAATGGCAGCAGGGGAAATGACAATCTCATCCATTGGAATCTTTTCTCCGTACCGTTCGTTCAGCTTTTTTCGAACCACATTGTTTGTCAAGTCAAACTCTTCAAGATGCTGAAGTTTTCCAATTTCAGTTCCTGCTGCGCGTTGGTAGATTTTCCAGATCAATTCAGAGCAGTACATTTTTTCGTCTGACCATTCGAATGTCAAATCATATTTTTTGCCTTGGAATTTCTCTCCTTCTCTTTTCATTTTTTGCAGTACCTCGGCTGTCAAAACTTCATCGGCATTTTTCAATCGTTTAATTACATAATGTCCGTCTTTACCTCGAGCAATCCATTTGTCAAGCGCAGTTTTCTTAACCGGCTGAATAGCTTCTAACACATAGAACTCATTGTTTTCGCTGAATACAATTCCGCAATGAGAGTATTTAGAGTTCGTCGCAAGTTGAATGGCTTTGCTCTGTTCAGAGAGTGAGGTTTGAAAAATGAGATCACCATTTTGTATTTGGCCTTGCTCTGTAAGTTTTTCTACTTCTTTTCTTGAGATTTCAAGCCTGTCATTTGATTTGAAGAAGTGGCTGTAACCGAATAGCCCTCCACCAAGTGGCAGTCCTAAAATTCCAAGTATGAAGAGTATCTTTTTCAAGGTTCTTTGGTCTAGGGTGTAAAAGTAACTGATTGCTTAATTGACGGAAGTCCTTTCTCTATTTTAGTTTCAAACTCCAGACTATCGTTTTGGAGATTAACCTTTTTGTCATTGCACGAAATGCCGTCTTGTTTCTGTCGGTTTGTCGAATGTCGGATACCCTATTTTCCAATTTCTCTCTGTTGAGTTCCATATTAAATATGGTCCATCAAATCCTTCGTCATAGACTAGTTCAAATTCGGTTTCATTTAATTTTCTGTATTCAGGTTGTAAGGAATTAATTTTTTCTCTAAAGCCAAATTTTCTCAATGTTTCCCAATCGTTATTGCCTGGCAAACCATTTCGTTTTTGATAGCTTTCAATGTTTTGTATTATCTGCTCTCCAAGTTTTATATCTGAACTTCTGTTAATTGACAAAGGCAGGTTCCACCATATAAAATAACCACCAACGACAAGTATAAAAAGGGTCAATATAACAAGCGCTATTTTTTTCATCGTCTCAAATAAACATCCGTTTTTTCTTGTTTCGTTTCGGTCTTTGCGTTGTCCTAGGTTGGCATATTAGGTTTTAGCGCTTTACGAAGGGTGAGGTTTTCAAATTAATATTATTCGCATCCAATGTTCTAAAAGTATTCTACTAAATCGTTTTTCGTTAAACTCATTCACTCCTTTTTGAATTGAAATATATCTTATGTGTTGTTGGTATTATCAATAGACAAAGAGTCAGTATATAGACTACGAAAGGAGTGTATAAAACCACTTTATTGAGTGAACCCATTGGTTCTCGCAATGATGCCATAAAGTCAACAACTAAGAATCCGGACCAATTGAAATGAGTGTATTTGTATACTATACAGAATATTCCAAGACCTCCTAACAAGAAGAACGTGTATTTATTTCGAATCGTTAGAAATAGAATGTATAAAGCTAAAATTAACATTGATCCTCTGCTAATGGGTTCATCTGTTTTTAACCAATAAACTATTTTCGCAATGAATATTAGAGCCAAACAAAGTGCTAAAAAGTATAATATTTTGGATGTTATTTTCAAATCTAATTTCTGGGTGTTGATTAGTTTGGTTATTTATCTCTAACGTTTTGCAGCTACCCGAAGGTGGCGATTTCGAAGCACTAGACTGTCTGCCAGCAGTAACGTTTATTAATTGCTTAAATGTTTCTATTAGCACTGTCCGCCCACTAACGCAAAACCCATGTTAGCGGTAGTTATTTTATTCGTTTTAATAATCTATAGTAAACTACATTACCATTTCCATTTCCATCGTCTAAAGACATTATTAAATAACCTTTTTTAAGGTATTCATTTATGTCAATTGCGAATAAATTTACACCCCAAAGTTCTTGATAATTCTTAATTTCTTTATTGTCAATAGTCAAAAATTGTCCGTTTAATACAAAGTTTGGTGTTTTGTCAATAGGTAAAGTTTTGAAAATCTTCTTTAATTCCTTTGCAGAATAGTCATAATCAGTATCCGTCATCATTGAATATACTTTTCCATTCTCATAAAATGCAAACCACTGAAATTTTTGTGGCCAAGGATTTGTTTTATTCATTTTGTCTTCATTTGGAAATTCGACCTTTTTCCAAAATCCTATAAGTTCCGAAATTGTTGGTGGCCCGCCTGCTTCTGACTTATTTTCTTGTCCGAAAACAGAAATGGAAAAGAAAATTAAAAAAAATAAGATTGAGAATTTTGTTTTCATGTTTAATATTTTGATTTATCGTTTCTTCCGTTTCTTATTTCTCCCATTTTGGGAAATAATGACCGCTAACTAGTTTATACGCGCTAAAAACCTTCCCAATACACACCATCACTGTCTGATAGGCGAAGTTTAATTGCGCAGTTTAAAAGTAATTAAATTCCCCATTCATTTCACGCAAACGTTTTACAATTCTCTCCTTCCTAAAAACCGTTGGAGTCTATTCACCAGGGTTATAGGGCAATTGGTAGCATTTGCCAGAATTAGAGTAGGAGCGGTGGGGTTGAAAAATACGTCGAAAGACGTAGAAACGAAGTTCCCTTCGGGATACATCCACTCTGTGGATCAGTCCGCTTGCGGATAAGTCCCTTCGGGATTGGTCCTGAAAGGATTTGTCCCTTCGGGATTGGTCCTGTAAGGATTTGTCCCTTCGGGATTGTTCCTGTAAGGATTTGTCCCCCCAGGATTTGTCCCTTCGGGATTGGTCCACGAAGTGGATTAGAAATTCCTAAGGTGTAATTACAACTTCATTGCTGTTACCTTATCTCAGCAAATCCCGAGATTTCAAATTTTGCAATACAGTCATTTGCTGAATAGCCAATTGGTTTAGTTTAACAAGCCTTTCTTTGTGAGCATATGTCCCGCCATAGCGACCAGATTTTACAGTCAATCCTTTTGCTGCTGTTCGACTTATCCATTGACCAACAGACATTGTAAATCTGTTTACGCCGGAATCTTTTTCAATTACACCGAATTCGGGGTAATTAAAATTAACATTATGAATTCTTTCCCATATCGATAAATACTCAAGAGTGTTCTTGTTGGTTATCCATTTACTTATTAGACCACTTCCTTCTTTGAATCCCGAAGAAATATCGGTTAGTGAAATAAAATCATTTTCGTTGAATTGAATTATTGAAATTTCCGTTGTTTGAACTTTAATTTTCGCCATTTTTTTTAGGCACAAAGTTGAATTGGCCTTTTGGCATAAACACCAATTTTTATATGCAGTTTATATGCTGTTTATTCTTCAATCCGAAGGATTGATCAACGCAGTTGATTGATTGCTTGCAATTGATCTTCGATGAAGATTGGCCCTACTTCGTAATTCCTATTTCATAATTGGAACCTTTAACTGCGTTATTGGAAATCCTTCGGATTTATTCCTACTTCGTAATTCCTATTTCATAATTTGAACGGTGTTATTAGAAAAACAGTCGAAGACATTCGCGAAGCATTCGCCCCGCGGGCATTCGTCTGAAAGACATTCTTCCCTTCTCTTACCTTTTCCTCCCCTCTCTTCCCTTTTAGAGAGGCATTCGCACGAAGTACATTCTTCATGATCTATCGAACAAAAACTTTTTTCACAACGATTTCATGTCCGTTGGAGCACTTGACAAAATAGACTCCCGGTGCCCATTGCGATGTTGAAACGTCAGCCGTTTCTTTTGAGGAAAATGTTGCAATGCGTTTTCCATCTACACCAAGTATTTCACACTCAAACGCCTTTCCAGGCCAGTTAATTCGAACCGAAGTAGCAGTCTGATTCAACCAGAAATTTTCATCTGATTCTTCATCAACCGAAGTACAAATAACGTAATTCAACTTCTCCCAAATCTGATCGTTCAATAAAAACGGAACCAAGGAATTGTCGGGCGCATTGCCCATTCGAATGAACACCAACCCTTCACTCGGACTCACATTCAAGAACTGCCCATCTCTGCCCATTGCGGCGTATACATCTGAAGGTGCATTTGGAAACATCATCCCCGGTATTACAATTTGCGTTTGCGGAATCATGTATGAACTTTGACCATTCAGCCACCACAAGTATCCGTATGAGTTGTTCAGGTTCTGAGAGGGCGTAATCATTTCCTGAAAATAATTCGCGTTGGTCATCAACTGATTGCCATTCCAATTGCCGCCGTTCTGCATTAAGATTCCAAAACGGGCCATGCTTCGTGCAGTGCTCAAATACACATTGTTGTATCCACTCTGGAAGAAGAACCCGTCCATTCCTGTCGGTTGCTTCAAGGCTGAAAAGACAAGTCCGTTTAACGTTTGTCCAGTCGCTCCCTCCAACACACCATCGAGCAACGTATACGGACCATTGTGATACGCCCAGCGCGTGCCCGCATCTGCAGAATAAACCAAACAATTCGGATCGGTGCAATATGGATCTGCAACTCCATCGTCTAACCCCGATGTCATCGTTAATTGGTTTCGAACGGTAATGTTATTTTCTTGAGCGGCAGTGCAACTGGTCCAGCCAGTTCCCAAATAACTTGAACTTAAATCATTGATCGAAAGCTGTCCGTTTTGTTGCGCTATTCCAACTAAATAGGAGGTAAGCGTCTTCCCCGCAGAAGCCCAATACCACAGGCTATCCTGTGTGAATGTCCCGAAGTAATTCTCAATGACAATCTTGCCATTCTTCAGTACAATAAATGCTTTGGTGTTATTACTTTCCAGAAAGGTTAACAACTCTGGTATCTGATCTTCACACCACCCCAATTCAGCAGGAGTAATAGTTGCCCAAGTGTTACCTGTGTTAGGTGGGAAATAGATTTGTCCTTTAGCAAAAACATTTGCGACAATCAAAAGAAGAAGTAAAGTGTATTTCATGTTCGTTTGAAAATATTTCACTCAAATGGTTTAACGAATATACGATTCAAACCATCTGAATTTCCGCAACATTCTTGCCCTCGTCCTCAGGACATTCGTCATCGACCCTCGTTGCTTGCAACCCTCGTCCATAGGACCCTCGCAACGCCTGTTGCCCTCGCGAAGCAATTCGCTAAATAGCAGCCCAAAGAAAAAGGCCAAGCCAAAACAACCCTTTAATCAGAAAAAACAAAAAGCCAATCCAGCCAACACGTTTAAGCCAATGTTTGATTTTTTGTTTCATAAAACGAAGGTAAAAAAGAAAGGCTCCTTTCGGAGCCTTTCAGATATTATCCTAAGTAAGATTTTAAGATCTTACTTCTGCTTGTGTGCTTTAAGCGTCGAATCGCTTTCTCTTTAATCTGACGAACACGTTCACGTGTTAGATCGAAGCGCTCTCCGATTTCTTCCAACGTAAGTGGATGTTCACCATTCAAACCGAAATACAAGCGAACCACGTCGCCCTCACGCGCTGTAAGCGTGCGAAGTGAGCGTTCAATCTCGCGACGCAAACTCTCATGCAATAGATCTGTATCCGGAGAAGGAGTGTCGTTTGTTTGCAATACATCGTACATCGTAGAGCTACTGTCATCTCCGTCTTTCAAAGGAGCATCCATAGATACGTGACGTCCGCTGTTGCGCAACGATTGCTTCACTTCATCCAAAGTCATTTCTAACACTTCAGCCAATTCAGCTGGAGTAGGAGGACGTTCGAATTCTTGTTCCAACTTAGCGAATGCTTTGTTGATCTTGTTAATCGAACCAATCTTGTTCAAAGGAAGACGAACAATACGCGATTGCTCAGCCAACGCTTGAAGAATAGATTGACGAATCCACCATACAGCGTAAGAAATGAATTTAAATCCACGGGTTTCATCGAAACGCTGAGCCGCTTTAATCAAGCCAAGGTTTCCTTCGTTAATCAAATCGGGAAGAGATAAACCTTGGTTTTGATACTGTTTCGACACAGATACAACGAAACGCAAATTCGCTTTAGTCAATTTCTCCAAGGCAATCTGATCACCTTGTTTTATGCGACGAGCCAACTCAACTTCTTCTTCGGCAGTAATCAAATCCACACGACCAATCTCTTGCAAATACTTGTCAAGGGAAGCGGTCTCGCGGTTGGTTACCTGTTTTGTAATTTTTAACTGTCTCATGTTTGCTTAACGTTCGTTTAATTCACTGTTCTTGGTATATACGCAAAAAACAGGAATTTAGTTTTGTTCTTCTGGCTTTGGAAGCAAAGCTTTTCTAGAAAGCTT
>JBILOU010000151.1:0-2567 GCA_044374295.1 Flavobacteriales bacterium
CATGAAGTATTTGGCGTAACCCATGGTTACTTCCGATTTGTTGGTGAGTGAAGAGAGTTGCGCAATGCACCAATCGTCGTAGGCGTATTCCAACGTCTTGCTCACGGAAACTCCTGACTTGTCTTCAGGTACAAAACCAATTTCAATGTAGTCTTTTAACCCTTCGAAATAATCTACACAAGCCGTTTGGTCGCATGCTTTGTATGCCTCTTTCAAATTGAAATTTCCAACTTGTTTCACTGCAGCATCTGCAATAACAGACACCGCATGATAGCCAGTCATGCACCAATTCTCATTGGCGTAATGACTCCACACGGGTAACATGTGATGCACACTTTGCTTCTGATGTGCAAGCATGGAGTGAATCATATTGTTATTTCTTGTTGGCTGAATTAAGTTGAACAACGGATGCAGCGCGCGGTAGGTGTCCCAAAGCGAAAAGACCGTGTAATTTTCAAAGCCTTCGGAGTTGTGAATGTTCTGATCGAGCCCTTTGTAATTTCCGTCTACATCTTCGTAAAGAACAGGCGAGAGGCAAGTGTGGTAAAGGGCGGTGTAGAAAACGGATTCCTTGTTTTTATCTGGAATTTGAATCGTTACTTTTTCAAGTTCACGTTCCCATTTCGCTTGCGTTTCTTTTTTCGTTAAATCGAAATTCCAATGTGGGATTTCCGCTCGAAGATTTTTCAAAGCGCCTTCTGTGCTAGTGTTCGAAAGTGCCCATTTGATTTGAAGTGGGCTGTCGCTTTTTTCGAATTCCAATAACATTCGAATTTCTTTTCCTGCAGTTTCGGGAAAATTTTTCGATTGATTGAATTTGCGATAGAAGCCTTTGTAGTCTTGCTCGCTAAGGTTTGCGGTTGTGTAATTTGAAATGGGTTGAGAAAACGCCGCCGCGAAATAAACCGTTCTTGTTTTCGCCCAACCGCTGGTTATGCGGTAGCCGGTGATGAGCGAATCATTTTCAACACGAATGAAAGTCCAGATATTTTTTCCATCGTAATTGTAAATGTTGTAAGTGAAATCTAGAACGACTTCAGGATTTTCATTTTGAGGAAACGTGTATCTGTGAAATCCCACGCGGTCTGAGGCGGTGAGCTCGGCAAGAATTTTATGATCATCGAGCATGACACTGTAAAAACCAGGAAGGGCTTTTTCATTTTTATGTTGAAAGGAAGACTGAAAGTTTTCTGCTTTCAAATCCACGTTTCCTGTGGTTGGCATCACAAGGAAGTCTCCTAAATCGGAGTGTCCGGTTCCTGAAAAATGGGTGTGTGCAAATCCCTGTATAACCGAATCTTGGTATTGGTATCCCGCGCAATAATTGTACACTTCGCTGTTGTATTCCCCTTTCTCGTTGAAGAAATTTGCGCGTTTTGTTTCAGGAGAAAGTTGCACCATTCCGAAAGGTGCAGTTGCTCCGGGAAAGGTGTGGCCCATTTTATTGGTGCCGATAAATACATTAACTTTCTCAATCAGTTGACCCGAACAAAAATTTGCGAATGCAACCAATGATGCGAATGTTAAGAGGCGCATCTTTTTCATTTTATTTCAAAGAATAATTGTGTCCAACGTTTTTGAAGAAGAAGGTCCACTTGTCTGTTTGTTCCGCAGTGATTTGTTCAGTGCTTTTTCCTGCGCCGTGTCCTGCGCTTGTTTCAATGCGAATAAGTGCAGGTCTTTCGTTCGTTGTGCATTCTTGAAGCATTGCAGCGAACTTGAAGCTGTGCGCTGGAACTACGCGATCGTCGTGGTCTGCAGTCATAACCATGGTAGCAGGATAATTCGTGTTGGGCTTCAAGTTGTGATAAGGCGAATAGCCTCTCAGATAGTTGAACATTTGTTCCGATTCGTCGGCGCTTCCGTATTCCGGAATCCAACCTTTTCCTACCGTGAAGTGATGGTAGCGAAGCATGTCTAAAACGCCAACAGCAGGAAATGCAACAGCGAATTTTTCAGGGTGCTGCGTCATGCAAGCGCCGACTAAGAGCCCTCCGTTCGACCCGCCTTCAATTCCTAATTTTTGTGTTGAAGTGTATTTGTTGTCGATGAGGTAATCTGCGCAAGCCAAGAAATCGTCGAAGACGTTTTGCTTGTTGTATAGCATTCCGCCTTTGTGCCAGTTCTCTCCAAACTCGCCGCCACCGCGAAGATTCGCCATAGCGAATACGCCGCCTTGTTCGAGTAATATTAAGCGTGAAGAAGAGAATGAAGGCGTTAATGAAATGTTGAATCCGCCGTATCCGTAGAGCAGTGTTGGATTATTTCCATCTAACACAAGTCCTTTTTTATGAACGAGGAAGAGGGGGACTTGTGTTCCGTCTTTCGACGTCACGAGAACTTGTTTGCTTTCGTAGTCATTCATGTTGAAATCGACAGCAGGTCTGTGATATTCACCGTAGGTTAGGTCTTCCACGTTGAACGAATAGATCACACCTGGATACGTGAACGAAGTGAAGGAGAAGTAACACGTTTTATCTTGACGCTTGCCTGAGAATCCGCTTGCAGTGCCGGTTCCATCGGGAAGCGTTATTTTCTTTAAGTTCTTTCCTTCGTAGTCACAGGCT
>JBILOU010000068.1:0-10619 GCA_044374295.1 Flavobacteriales bacterium
TTTGATGTGCTCTGCCGTTTGCATGCCCTTCGCCAACTGAAGCAATTCGCGCGGATTCACGCGTCCTGTGGCAATCTTTGAAGCCAAACGCTCCATGTCGCCAATGGTGTTCAAATGCAAACGGGTTTCTGCTAGCAGCTCGGCGTTTTTGACAAAACTTCCAACTACAAACTGACGCTTTTCAATTTGCGTTATGTCTTTGAGCGGCATGAGTACCCATCTGCGCAAGAGTCGCGCGCCCATGGGTGTGCTCGTATGATTGAGCGTGTAGAACAACGTTGCTGTTTCGTCGTAGTTCGAATGCACCAGTTCTAAATTTCGAATGGTGAAGCGGTCTAACCACACGAACGTGTCTTCTTCAATGCGCGCTATTTTCTGAATGTGCTGGGTCTTGTCGTGCTGCGTATCTTTCAGATAATGCAACACGGCGCCAGCCGCAATAACTCCGAGTTTTAATTCTTCAACACCGAAGCCTTTGAGCGATTGTGTGCCGAATTGCTTTTGTAAAACTTCTTTGGCGTAGTCCAACGAAAACACCCATTCGTCTATGCGAAACGTAAACCATTTGGTATCTCCGAAAGCCTCGCGAAACTGGTGATCTTCGTGCTTTTGAAAAAGCACTTCGTTTGGCCGAAAGCTTTGAAGCAGTTTATTAATGTGTGCGGTATTTCCTTCGGCCAAATAAAATTCGCCCGTAGAAATGTCTAAAAAACTCACCCCCGCTTGCTGGTCACGCATGACAACAGCAGCCAAAAATTGGTTATTCGAACTATCGAACGTTTTCTCGTTATAACTCACCGCTGGCGTAACCAACTCCGTTACTCCGCGCTTCACAATTTTCTTGGTAAGCTTCGGATCTTCCAACTGATCACAAATGGCAACACGATTTCCAGCGCGAACCAATTTTGGCAAATAAGTATCTAACGAATGATGCGGAAAGCCCGCCAATTCAATGAATGCGGCTGCACCGTTTTTTCGCTTCGTTAATGTAATTCCTAATATGCGTGCAGCCGCAATCGCGTCTGAACCGAAGGTTTCATAAAAATCGCCGACACGAAACAACAAAAGCGCATCTGGATATTGCGCCTTAATTTCATTGTATTGTTTCATGAGTGGTGTTTCCACCACTGTCGATTTTTCTTCTGTCATTTTATGCCTTATTCAGTTGACTCAGCTTAGAGCTTTCAAATTTATCTCGTGCATAAGCCAACGTTACTTTGAATTCTTTTAGTTCCGTTTGATTCGGAATTTCAAACATGAGATCCAACAAAATGGCTTCGCAAATCGAACGCAATCCGCGCGCTCCCAATTTGTACGTCATGGCCTTTTCCACAATGTAATCCAACACTTGTTTCTCGAAAGACAACTTCACGCCATCCATTTCAAACAACTTCACGTATTGCTTCACCAAAGCGTTTTTTGGCTCGGTTAGAATTCTTCTTAGTGCCGATTCGTCAAGCGGATTCAAAAATGTCAATACCGGGAATCGACCGATTAATTCTGGGATCAAACCAAATTGTTTCAAATCGGCTGGAGCAATGTATTGCAACCATCCGCCTTGCTCTTCAACGGTTTTCGCATTGCGGTATCCGATACTAGCCGTATTCATGCGACGTTCAATGTGCTTTTCAATTCCATCGAACGCACCGCCACAAACGAACAGAATATTCTTCGTGTCGATCTGAATCATTTTTTGCTCCGGATGCTTTCTTCCACCTTGAGGAGGAACACTCACCGTTGCACCTTCCAATAACTTCAACAACGCTTGTTGAACGCCTTCGCCGCTCACGTCACGCGTAATGCTTGGGTTATCGCTCTTGCGCGCAATCTTGTCTATTTCGTCAATGAATACAATTCCGCGTTCTGCTTTTTGAACATCGAAATCTGCACTTTGTAAAAGTCGAGAAAGAATACTTTCAACGTCTTCTCCTACGTAACCGGCCTGTGTAAGCACGGTAGCATCGGCAATGCAGAACGGAACGTTTAACATTTTCGCAATGGTTTTTGCCAAAAGTGTTTTTCCAGTTCCGGTTTCTCCAACCAATACAATGTTCGATTTTTCAATTTCTACCTCGTCGTCTTGCTTTCCAGCAGCGTGCTGTGCTAGACGCTTGTAGTGGTTGTAAACAGCAACACTCAACACCTTCTTCGCTTCGTCTTGGCCAATGATGTATTCGTTTAAGAAATCTCTGATCTCAATCGGCTTCAATAATTCAGACGTGTTAAATTCTTCTTGGGGAACAACCGCTTCTTCTTTTACAATCTCGCTAGCTTGTCTCGCGCAGTCGTCGCAAATGTGTCCGGAAACACCTGCAATTAGCACATTCACCTCATTCTTTTTTCTTCCGCAAAACGAGCAATTAATCTCTTGTTTGGACATCTTTTATTCTTTCCAACAAAGGTAATGAATCTCGACTGTTTACATAGGGTCTACGTCAATAGACACGCGAACCATTTTATATTTCTGTTGGGAGGTGAGCGCGTGCGAACATTCTAAGAGATAACGCTTCACCTGAGGAGGTGGTAATTCTTGTGGAATTCGAATCCAGAATTGTTGAATGTAATAGTTGTTCACACGGCCAATGGCGGGCGTTTCAGGGCCGGTGTAATTTCCAAATAACGATTTGAAAAACCACGTGCCTAGCTCTGCTGCTGCACTTAATGCAACGCCCTGATCTTTGTGCTTAATCGTAAGTTTAATCATACGAGTGAAAGGCGGATACCTGAACTGCTTGCGCTCTGCGACTTCCAGCGTATAAAACTGCTCGTAGTTGTTGTTCTCAATCAGCGGGAAAACCCAATGTTCGGGATCATACGTTTGAATAAGTACACGTCCGCGTTCTTCGCGTCTTCCGCTTCTTCCTGAAACCTGCACCATCATCTGAAAGGCGCGTTCTATCGAACGAAAATCAGGATGCTTCAGCATGCGATCGGCGTTTAAAATTCCAACCAAATGAACATTGCTGAAGTCAAGACCCTTCGTAACCATCTGCGTTCCTATGAGCACATCGGTCTTTCCACTTTCAAATTCAGAAATGATTTTATGGTGTGCATGTTTGCCTCGCGCTACATCCAAGTCCATGCGCGAAATGCGAATATGCGGAAGGCATTCGCCCAACTCTTCTTCAATGCGCTCTGTTCCTGCGCCCAACATTTTGAAAGCGTTCGCTCCGCATGAAGGACATTGCTGCACCGGAATTTCATGATGACCGCAGTAATGGCAGCGCAGTTCATGATGAAATTTGTGATAGGTCAAACTCACATCGCAGTTCTTACACTCGGGCGTGTAATGACACATTTCGCATTCCCAAAGCGGCGTATAACCTCTTCGGTTTTGAAACAAAATCACTTGCTTTCCAGCCTTCACTGTTGCGTCTATTGCTTCGAGCAATACCGAAGAAAAGACTCCTTGCATGCGCTTCGCTTGAAGCTCTGAGCGAAGGTTGACAAAATTTATTTTAGGTTGAACGGCGTTGCCATAACGCTCGAACATTTCAACCAGCTGATACTTGTTTTGTTTCGCATTGAAGTACGATTCCAAGGAAGGAGTTGCACTACCTAATACCACTTGTGCGTTTGATAAAACACTCAACTTTATGGCAGTGTCTCTCGCATGATAACGCGGAGCAGGGTCTTGTTGCTTGAACGTTCCTTCGTGCTCTTCATCGACAATGATTAAACCTAAATTTTCAAAGGGAAGAAACACGCCCGAACGTGCAGCCAACACCACATCGAATCGATGCAAATCTGAATGCACCCGATGCCATACTTCTGTGCGTTCATGGGTGCTGTAGCCGCTGTGGTACACACCAACGCGCGTTCCAAAATATTTCTGAATACGATCAATTAAATGCGAAGTCAATGCAATTTCAGGAACCAATAACAGCACTTGTTTTCCTTGTTGAATTTGCTCTTGCATGAGATGCAAATACACCTCGGTTTTTCCGGAAGAGGTTACTCCGTGTAGCAACGTAACTCCAGCATGCGATTTGATTTTTTCAAAAGCCGTCTGTTGCAATTCACTTAAAACCGGAAGTGGTAACAGTTCATGATCTCCTGTAACCATGCGCAATTCCGAGCGTTCTTCGATGGCAAGAATTCCCTTCTTCACCAATGCTGAAACGGCTGAAGCGTCGGTCTTCGATTGTATCTCGAGTTCCTTTTTCTTCACGGACTCTCCGCTCGTTCCGTTCCATTTGCTCATTTGCAAAAAGGTCATGAGCACTTGAATCTGCTTATCTGCATTGCGTTTTTCCAAAGCAGAAAAATGATGTTGCAACTGTTCGTCGGTATTCCCGTTTTCTCCAACGGTTACATAAGAAACACGCTTCGGAATAAACTTTTCTTTCACCTCTTCAAACGACGCAATGGCGTTCTTCTTCAATAAATTTTTCAATGTAGAATGAATGGAAACCTTTGGCAACGCGTGTTGTATGTCTTTCGACATAACACCCATACCGCGATCTTTTTCCAAAATTATATCTACAACCGAACGTTCATTCGGTGTTAATTCAACAGCAAGATCCTTTGTTGTATAGACCGTTTCACTTGATAATTTCAATCCGCTTGGAAGTGCGGCTGTCATGACTTCTCCGAGTGTGCAAGCGTAGTATTTCGCAATCCATTCCCACAGTTGCATCTGTGTTTCTGAAACCACAGGAACATCGTCCAGTACTTCTTCAAAATACTTCGCGGCATAATCCTTCGGAACCTCTTCGTGCACGCGCCAAACAATGGCTGTGTAGCGTTTCGATTTTCCCAATGGCACCACCACGCGAACACCTTGCTGAACGTAGTTCTCCCAAGCCACAGGAACCCTGTAGGTAAGCACTTGCGGAAGTGCTAGCGGAACAACTACATCAACAAAAAAGGTTTTCATCGTCTATAAACAAATAGAGACACGAAGGTCGTGTCTCTACTCTAATGTGAATTGAAATGATTATGGTTTTCTTTCCAAAACTTCGTCAATCATACCGTACTCTTTCGCCTCAGATGCAATCATCCAGTAATCGCGATCACTGTCTGCCCATACTTGATCGTATGATTTACCGCTGTGCGTAGCAATGATGTCGTACAATTCTTTCTTCAACTTTTGAATTTCACGTGCAGTGATTTCAATGTCTGAAGCCTGTCCGCGCGCACCACCCAAAGGTTGGTGAATCATTACACGTGAGTGCTTCAATCCAGTGCGTTTTCCGGCTTGACCAGCACACAACAAAACAGCACCCATTGAAGCGGCCATACCTGTGCAAATGGTTGCAACGTCTGGATTAATGTATTGCATGGTGTCGTAGATACCTAGACCTGCGTATACACTTCCTCCTGGAGAGTTAATGTAGATCTGAATGTCTTTCTTAGAGTCTGTGCTTTCCAAAAACAACAACTGCGCTTGAATAATATTCGCGATATAGTCATCGATTTCAGTTCCCAAGAAAATAATTCTATCAGCCATCAAACGAGAGAATACATCTACCTCACGGAAAGGCATGTGACGCTCTTCAATAACCGTTCTCGTCATGTTCTCTGGACCATACATGTGAGAAATCACATCGTTCACCACTGTGCTATTGATACCTAGATGGCCAGTAGCATATTTTTTAAATTCTTTACGTTCGAACATATAGTAATATTTGTGTCGAAGATACAGCGGTTTTTAATTCGAAACCGTGACTTCAAACAGTAGACTTTTCAACTTATTCAATTATTTCAAAACGCTTGAACTTAATGCGTCCAAGCTCACACTCTTCCTCCCACATAGCAAGCGGACGTGCATAAACTGATCCGAACGGAACAGATTTGTAGATAACCAAAGCTTCCTTGGTTTCACTGTGATTCGCTAAAGAAATGATTTCGTAAACCCCTCCTTTGTAATGCTTCCAACGCTCACCCGGCATCGGGTATCTTATCGCTTTTTCCATGTTTTCTTTTATAGTACTACCGTCCCAAAATTATCTGCCAACTGCTTTCTCACATCATCTAATCGCTTCTTTTCGGCCAATAAAATCATGACTTCGTCTTCGTTCATTTCAACTTCAAGTTGAGTCTCTATTGCTTTGGCCGCAATTTGCACGTGTCGCATTTTCATGCGAAATAAGCAATCTTTTGCTGCCTTTCCTATGATATATTCTTCCGATTCGGTTAATATGCCGTGTTTATTCTTCCAGTTTTCGCTTATCTGATGACGCGTGGTTAGCACATTCACGGCCTCGCTGCGAACACTTTCTTCTTGGTGTGACGTGAAGTTGTGATGACTTGGCATTTGGTTTTCCTTCACCAATTCCAAATACTCATTCAACATCTTCGAGTAAACCTCAGACTGAAGTGTCATGAAGTCGTGCTCAAGATTTCCAATTAAATAATCGGCTACCGATAAATGAATGACTTCACGTTTGCCTTCTTCGTTAACAATTTCAATGGGCATTTCAAACTCGCCGTACATAAGCAAAATGCGCATGAAGTCGCGCTCTTGCGCTTCCGCATTCAGCGTGTCGGGAACAGGAACAGTTTCATCGAAAGGTGTTGGTGCAGGTGCTTCAACAGGGGTATGCACTCCCGGATCTCCAGCAACTGAGGGTTTTCCAGGACCTTTCTTTAAATTTTCTTGAAGCGATTTATTCAGCTCTAAAAGCAAAACAGATTCGCCAATGCCCATGATCTGCGAACAATCTTGCACAAAAACAGAACGCTTAATGGCATCTGGAATTAGCGCAATGCTGTCAACTATACCACGAATAAGACCCGCTTTCTTAATGGGGTCGTTGCCCACTTCTTCAAGAAGTAAAGCCGTTTTATATCGAATGAAATCCTTCGCGTTATCCTTCACATACAGCTGAATCTCTTCACTGCTGTGCTTTCTAGAATAACTGTCTGGGTCATCGCCATCTGGAAATGTTGCAACGCGAACGTTCAACCCTTCCTTCAATATCATGTCAATACCGCGGAAACTCGCTTTAATTCCCGCTTTATCACCATCGTATAAAATGGTAATGTTCTGCGTGAATCGACGAATCAAACGAATCTGACCTTCGGTCAAACTTGTACCGCTACTCGCTACAACGTTCTCTACGCCTGCTTGGTGAAGCGCAATAACGTCTGTATATCCTTCAACCAAAAAACAGTTGTCTTCCTTCACCATCGCGTTCTTCGCGAGGTGCAAGCCATACAACGTGTTCGACTTGTGATAGAGATCGCTTTCCGGACTGTTGAAATATTTCGCAATGTCCTTCTCTGCTTTCAGTGTTCTTCCACCAAAAGCAATCACCTTTCCACTCACATTGTGAATGGGGAACATCACCCTTCCGCGGAAGAAGTCATACGGCGAACCGTCCTTCTCGCGTGTTAAACCCGTCTTCAACAAATAGGTCAACGAATGCCCCGCTGCTAGCGCCGCTTGAGACATCTTGTCCCATCCGTCTGGACAATAGCCCAACTGAAATTTCTTCAGTGTGTCTTCGCGAAATCCACGCGATTCGAAATAAGAAAGCCCAATGGCTCTTCCCATTTCCGAATTGTACATCTGATCTTGGAAGTACTTATTGGCGAAATCGGTAACGACAGAAAGTTGTTCGCGTTCGCTCTTTTCGGCTTTTTGTTCTTCGGTCTGACTCTCTTCTTCAATCTCAATGTTGTACCTGTTGGCCAACCAGCGCAAGGCTTCCGGATAGGAAAGTTTCTCGTGCTGCATAAGAAAGTCAATCGCATTGCCGCCTTTTCCAGAACTGAAATCTTTGTAAATTCCTTTCGCTGGAACGACGAAAAAACTCGGTGTTTTTTCATTCACAAACGGAGAAAGGCCGCGATAAGAGGACCCGCTTTTTTTCAGATGAACGAACTCACCAACCACATCTTCAATAAGAGTGGCCTGAAAAATTCGATCTATGGTGGAACGGGAAATCATGGACTACCAAAGGTAGTGCTACATGACTACATTCACAATACGTTTTGGAACAACAATAATCTTTTTCGGAGTTTTTCCTTCCAAATATTTCGCTGTGCTTTCGTGCGCCATTACTTGAGCCTCAACATCTGAGGCGCTCATGCCCACCGGAAGCGACAAGAAGAATCTGGTTTTACCGTTGAAAGAAACGGGATATTCGAAGTTATCGTCTTCCAAAAACTTGTTCTCGGCAATTGGCCAAGACTCGTTCATAACTGAAGTTGTGTGACCCAAGTTCTTCCAAAGTTCTTCTGCCAAATGCGGTGCATACGGAGAAAGCATAATTACCAACGGCTCCAACGCTGAACGCTTGTTGCACTTCAGATCTGTCAATTCGTTCGTTGCAATCATGAAGGCACTTACAACAGTATTCCACGAGAAACGCTCCAAGTCTTCAGTGATCTTCTTAATGGTCTTGTGAACCACGCGCATTTCAGCTGCAGTAGCTTCTTCAGAAGAAACTGAGAATGTATCGTTCTCTAGGAACAAGCGGTGGAATCGACGTAAGAAATTGTGAACGCCGCTAATTCCCTTGGTATCCCAAGGTTTGCTTTGCTCAACAGGGCCCAAGAACATTTCGTAGCAACGCAAAGTGTCTGCTCCGAATTTATCTACCAACTCATCTGGCGTTTGAACGTTGTACTTCGACTTCGACATTTTCTCAACTTCCCAACCGCAGGTGTATTCGCCGTTTTCATTCAACATGAATTCTGCGTTTGCGTATTCAGGAAGCCAATTCTTGAATGCTTCAATGTCCAATTTGTCGTTGTCTACCAAAGAAATATCGGCATACAAGCGTTGTGTTTCAAACTCTTTTCTACGCTCGAACGTAATGAAGGTGTTGCTGTCTTTTATGCGGTAAACAAAGCTGCTGCGCCCAAGAATCATTCCTTGGTTAATCATCTTCTTGAACGGCTCGTTGAACGGGATATAACCCAAGTCGAACAACACTTTCGTCCAAAAACGAGAATACAACAAGTGTCCGGTTGCGTGCTCTGCACCGCCCATGTACAAGTCTACTTGACCCCAATATTTTATGCGCTCTTCCGATGCAAAAACCGAATGATTGTTCGGGTCCATGTAGCGCAAGAAATACCATGAAGATCCTGCCCATCCTGGCATAGTGTTGCACTCCATAGGCGTGCCGTTTCTCTCCCAATTCTTCGCGCGAGCCAACGGTGGTTCACCTGATTCTGTTGGAAGATAAGCGTCTACATCGGGCAATTGCGTAGGCAATTCTTCGGTGTTTATCAAACGTGGAATTCCGTTTTCGTAATAAATCGGGAAGGGTTCTCCCCAATAACGCTGACGGCTAAACACGGCATCGCGCAAGCGATAGTTCACGCGTTTTTCTCCTGCACCCAATTCCACCAATCGCTCACAAACCGCATCAAATGCCATGTGGTAGTTCATTCCATTTAGAAAATCGGAATTCGCAAGGGACGCTTCTTTCGAGGTTTCTGCCTTTTCTGAAAGATCAGATTCAGCAAAAATATTTTTTATTTCTAGGTTGAAATGCTTCGCGAAATCGTAGTCGCGTTGATCGCCTGCAGGTACCGCCATTACTGCACCGGTGCCATATCCTGCTAGCACGTAATCGCCAATCCAAATGGGTACTTGTTCTCCCGTTAACGGATGTAACGCAAAGCTTCCTGTGAACACGCCCGAAATCTTTTTCTCGGCCATGCGATCACGCTCTGTTTTCAATTTCGCATTGGCAACATACTCCATCACAGCATCGCGCTGTTCAGCTGTTGTCAACACTTCCACACTTTCGTGTTCAGGAGCCAATGTTAAAAATGATACGCCGTACAAGGTATCTGGACGTGTTGTGAAAACTTCAATCGTTACTTCTTTCTCAGCTTGAAAACGAACGCGAGCTCCAGAAGATTTTCCGATCCAGTTGCGTTGAATTTCTTTAATGTTTTCAGGCCAATCAATAGTATCTAAATCAGAAATTAAACGCTCAGAAAATGCAGAAATTCGCATACTCCACTGACGCATTTTCTTTTGCTCTACGGCGTGTCCCCCGCGCTCACTAACGCCATCCTTAATTTCGTCGTTCGCTAATACCGTTCCTAAAGCCGGACACCAATTCACCACAGAGTCTGCCAAATAGGACACGCGGTAATTCATAAGCAACACTTCCTTCTGCGCTTCGCTCATGCTTTTCCAATCGGTATCGGTAAATTCTCCTTCGAAATAAGGAGAGAAAATATGGTCGGCTTCCAACAAATAAGTCTTCCACCACTCTTCGTCCATGTGAGCATTCACGCCATATGAACCGTTCTCTTCAAACTTCTCTATTAACTCTGAAATAGGTCTTGTCTTATTCGAATCCAAATCGTACCAGGCGTTGAACAACAATCCGAAAATCCATTGCGTCCACTTGTAATACTCGGGAGAACTGGTTCTAACCTCTCTGCTCCAATCGTATGAAAACCCAATCTTGTCAAGCTGTTCGCGGTAGCGTTCAATGTTTTGCTCTGTTGTTTTCGCGGGGTGTTGTCCGGTTAAAATAGCATACTGTTCCGCAGGCAATCCGAAAGAATCGTATCCCATCGGGTGAAGAACATTAAACCCTTTGTGGCGCATGTAACGCGCATAAATATCAGACGCAATGTACCCCAGCGGATGACCCACGTGAAGACCGGCACCACTCGGATAAGGGAACATGTCTAGG
>JBILOU010000137.1:0-3035 GCA_044374295.1 Flavobacteriales bacterium
AAGATGGAAAAGGCGGAGTCTTCAATTTCGTTACCAAACGCGGAATGTGTGAAGGAGCGAACTCCAAAATTTCTTGGACGCAAGTGGAAACAGGCAGTGCCGTTACTTGGAAATATCCAAGTTGTGTGTTGAAGGGTGACAACAGTGTGGGTGAATTCTATTCTGTGGCTGTGACGAATCACTTCCAACAAGCAGATACCGGAACGAAGATGATTCACATTGGAAAGAATACCAAGAGCACGATCATTTCAAAAGGTATTTCTTCAGGAAGAAGTCAGAACTCATACAGGGGCTTGGTTCAAATTGGAAAGAACGCGACAAATGCAAGAAATTTCTCGCAATGCGATTCGTTGCTGATGACCGATACCAGTGGCGCCCACACCTTCCCATACATTGAAGTAAACAACAGCACCGCGAAAGTGGAGCACGAAGCAACGACTTCAAAAATTGGTGAAGACCAGATCTTCTATTGTCTGCAACGCGGACTCGATGAAGAGCAAGCCGTGAGTATGATTGTAAACGGATATGCAAAAGATGTATTGAATAAACTCCCAATGGAGTTTGCAGTTGAAGCACAAAAATTACTCGCCATTTCTTTGGAAGGAAGCGTAGGATAAAAAGATAACTATGTTAAAGATTGAAAATTTACAAGCCCGCATTGAAGAGAAAGAAATTCTCAAAGGACTATCGTTAACCGTTGGTGAAGGCGAAGTGCACGCGATTATGGGTCCAAACGGATCTGGAAAAAGTACCCTTGCATCTGTTCTTGCAGGAAGAGAAGACTACGAAGTAACCGGAGGAACAGTCACATTCAACGGAAAAGATTTGTTAGACATGCCCGCTGAAGAGCGTGCAAGAGAAGGACTTTTCTTAGCGTTTCAATACCCAGTAGAAATTCCAGGAGTGAGTAATATGAACTTCCTGAAAGCCGCAGTTGGCGAGGTTCGCAAGCACAGAGGACTTGAAGCCTTAACAGCGAAAGAGTTCTTGCAACTGGTGAAAGAAAAATCTGAATTGGTTGAATTAGACGGTCAACTTGCGAACCGCGCAGTGAATGAAGGATTCAGTGGTGGAGAAAAGAAGCGCAATGAAATATTCCAAATGGCGATGCTTAATCCATCGTTGTGCGTATTGGATGAAACCGACAGCGGACTTGACATTGATGCGTTACGCATTGTGTCAGAGGGTGTGAATGCGATGCGCGACGGCAAGCGTTCGTTTGTTGTAATTACGCACTACCAAAGACTTTTGGATCATATTGTTCCAGATTTCGTGCACGTACTTTACAAAGGAAAAATTGTAAAGAGTGGAACGAAAGAATTGGCTTTAGAACTTGAAGAAAAAGGGTACGACTGGTTAAAAGAAACGGAAGACGCAAAATGAGTATTGTAGCGGAAATAAAACCCACAAACACATTCAGCTTCAAACCGAACAAACATTCGGTTGCTGATTTTCCAATGCCAACTACCCGCGTAGAGTCTTGGAAATACACACGTGTTGGAGCCATTGACACCACTTGGAAACAAGCGGAACGCAATGCAAATTCAACCGCGTTAGAAAATGCTATTCGCATTGAAAACGGATTCATTACACTTCCTTCAATAAGTATTGCTGGAATTCAACTGACGTTGGGAAAAGATCTTTCTACCAATCAGCAGGAGACTATTCTTTCCTTATTGTCGAAAGAAAACAGAACAGATGTCTTCGATGCGATTTCTGAAAACGCCTCGAACGATCTTGTTTTAATTGAAGTAGAAAAAGGAAAATTAGTTGAAGACGTTTTAGCCATTGAATTGAGAAACTCTTCGAACATGTGCATGAGTGCGCCATACGTATTCATTGTTTCGAAAGAGAACTCGGTTGCAAAATTCACCGTTGACTTCAAAGGAGAATCAGAACAGTCGTTTCACTTAGTGAATGTTTATGCCCATGTTGAAGCATCTGCGCAGCTCGAGATTCACCAACTTCAAAACACATCGAAGAACGAATGTATCTTATTGAGAGAGTCTATTTCGCAAGCAGAAAAAAGTGTTTTCAAAATCACCACTGTTACCGCAAGCGGAACATGGGTTCGCAATGAATTGAACATTCGCATTGAAGGACAGCATTGCGAAACATTCTTGAGCGGTGCATACTTCCCAAAACAAGATCAGCTTATCGATAATCACACCTTTGTAGACCATCAAGTTCCAAATTGTTACAGCAACGAATTGTACAAAGGAGTTTTGTTTGAAAACGGAAAAGGGGTGTTCAATGGAAAGGTTTATGTGCACATTGATGCGCAGAAAACCAATGCTTATCAGAGCAATGCGAACATCATGATGAGCGACAACGCGAGTATGTTCACGAAGCCTGAGTTGGAAATTTATGCCGACGATGTGAAGTGCAGCCACGGAACAACTACCGGACAATTCGATGAAGAAGCCCTGTTTTACTTGCGCGCAAGAGGATTGAGCGAAGAGTCTGCGAAACGACTTTTGGTTTCAGCATTTACTTCAGATGTAATGAATCGCATTTCCATTTCAAGCTGGAAAGAATACGTACTTCAGACACTTATTCAAAACGAAATCATAACCGAATAATCATTCGGTTTTAAGATATGGACAACGATACCCTTCAACATAAAATGAAAGAATTGAAAGCTCAATTCCCAGCGTTGAATCAAACGGTACACGGACGTCCGCTTGTGTATTTAGATAACGCTGCTACCACGCAGAAGCCACAGCGCGTGATCGATTCCATTTCAGAATATTATTCGAGATGGAACGCGAACATTCACAGAGGTGCGCATTACTTGGCGAACGCTTCCACTGAAAAATTCGAAGCGACGCGCAGTGCCTTAGCAGAAATGCTTCATGCTAATTTCCGTGAAGAAATTATTTTCACGCAAGGCAGCACGGATAGCGTGAACATGCTTTCAACCATTTTAGAAAATGAAGTGGAAGAAGGCGATGAGATCTGGGTAACAGAGATGGAGCACCACGCGAATTTCGTTCCGTGGCAAATGTTGGCGTTAAAGAAAAAAGCACATTTTC
>JBILOU010000069.1:0-10550 GCA_044374295.1 Flavobacteriales bacterium
AATTGTACTTTTTCAATTAAAGTATTCGGGGCACAGACGGTTTGCGTTTCAATGTATTCTTCAAGTGCTGAGCGATTGAATTTTCGAGGTACTAGGTCACTTGCCAATAGCGCCCTCAATTCGGAGGCCACCAAACAGCCTAATTTCTGAATGGAATAGTACAAAGGCTTCATCCCATATCTATCGCGAACAACATATGTTTCGTTGGAGGGAATGTGATGAAGAACAAATGCGAACATCCCCTTTAATTTGGAAATGGCATCTGGACCAAATTTATCGAAAAGTTCAAGAATAACTTCCGTATCACTTTCAGTTTGAAATGGCACACCATGAAGCTCGTTGGCTTTCAATTCAACATAATTGTAAATCTCTCCGTTAAAGGCAATCACCCAATTTTTGTTGGAAGAAAGCATCGGTTGATTAGCAGACTGTTCTGTGTCGATAATCGAGAGGCGTCGATGACCGAGCCCAATGTTTTCATTGATGAACTGACCAGCTGCATCTGGACCGCGATGAGCCATTTTATTGTTCATGCGCTCAATTACTTTCCGAATCGGAAGGTCAGATCTATATTGAATGATCGCGCTTATTCCGCACATGATTGCTCGAGCATTTTAGTGAATTGACTTACCCAGTAATCTGAAGAAAATTTCGATGCCATTTCGGAACTTTTATTCCCCATGGTTTGAAGTTCTTCGTGTGAAGATTGAAATAGGGTCAAAAGATTTTTTTTCAATTCTGAAGAGGAAGTTGGGTCGAACGAATAGCCATTCATTCCTTCTTCCAATAAATCTTGTTTCGCACCAACAGCAGTTGAAAGCAATAAAGGTTTTCCTAGAGAAGCCATTTCATGAACCACGACACCCCAAGGCTCGTAAAGGCTGGGAAGCACAAAGGCTTTGGCGTTTTCAAGTTTTTCATTCAGTTCATTCGGTTGCAAGAATCCGTGGTGAATGATGTTTTCGTTTTCAATTCGAGAAGAAAATAATTCTCCTGTTCCGGCAAGGTTCAATTTCCAACCCGGACGTTCATTCGGTGGAATGGAAAGGAATGTTTCGCAAAGAAAGTTGATGTTCTTCGCCTGAATATATCTGGCAACACACCACAACTCTTTGCTTTCCTTTAATTCACTTCTATTCAATCTGAATGCATCCTCACAAGTATAGAACCCATCGAGTGTTTGTTTAGTTGAAAACCCCAATTTGCTTGCGATTTCCTTTTGAGCATTGCCGGGAATGAAAGCGAAATGAAACAGTTTTTTGTATTTCAATTTGAAATACAAACTTCCTAGAATAAACTTTAACGAATTCTTCCAAGTAGTATCGAAGGCAAGAGCAGTAGGTTTATTCAAAGCTTTAACCCATTCAAGATATTGCTGATCTCCCCAGCCACTGCAGAAGACAAAATGCGGATTGAAATCGTGAAGAACCGTTAATGACACATTTGAATTCGAAATAAGTTGAATTGAGTTGTGAAATTGAAAAACGAAGGGCGCTTCTTTGTTTATGGGATAATGAACTACCAGCAACTTATGCTGAGAAGCTAGCTTATTCAAGCATTCAACCGTATAACCGGCTAGTTCTCGATATAAAATTAGAATGTTCATGCGGAGGCTTCTAACTTGACTTTGGCTTCTTCTTGCGCCGCGCGTTCTATCTTGTTGTCTTTCTCTAAGTAGAAATACATCCACAGGAAGAATGGAAATCCATTCAGGAAATAGTGGCCTTGACGAGCAAGGTAAAGAATGATAATAAGTGATATCCCATTCGACATAACCCAGTGTTCTTCAGAAGCAGCCCGTTGCTTGAAGATCCAGCACTTGAACAGGATGAAAAACATTACGAACAACCCGTAAATTCCTGTTTCAGACATGAGTCGAAGAGCCATTGAGTTGGCGTCCATCTTGTTGAACTCGATGTCTACTGCACCCGTAAGATTGGTTAGAGAATATTTATCGAAAGCAACAGGATGGGATCCGAGTCCGGTTCCAAAAAGTGGATGTTGTTTGAAATTTATAAGTGCAATTTGGTAATTGTTGTACAATACGAAACTCGATCCGTGAATGTCGTAACTTTTGTAGTTCTTCGTTTCGAACATGGTAAACGTTCCGTCCCAACGTGAGGTAAACTCAGGTACGTTTTTGTAAGCGTAGTCGAACGAGAAAATGAAAAGAGGGACGAAGATGATTGAGTATTTTACAACACCCAGATTCAGCAGGAACAAGACAATTGCGACGAAGATTCCAATGATACCCAAACTTGAGTAGGTAAGTAAGTACGCGAGAATAATCACGAATCCATGCCAACGTTTGATGAACAATGTTTTTCTCGCAATTGAATTATATAATGCTACAAAAAATGCAGGGCTAACAACAGCTGCGAAATAAGAGGGTTCAGAGAATACCGAATTCAAACGAAGACCAAGTCCACCTTCAGTCAAACTCCATTTGTTGAATAGCCAATTGTAGTTATATCCGGGTGTGAACCCAACAAAATACGAGAGTAATTGAAAAAGTCCGATAAATGAAACAATCAATGCACCCACCATATAGTACTTGAATAATTCCTTCAGTTTGAAATCGAAAACTTGAATTACATAGTGGTAGAACAAGACTGAAGCAAAGAAGCCGACAAAGATTTTCGTGAACATGGTGGACGTATTTTGTCCAGCAGCTACATATACAATTCCCGAGATTAGTAGAGGAAAAAACAACAGAACAGGCCAACGAGGAAGACCGAACTTAGTAAAGAAAATCGGGAAGAAAATGATGAAGGCTAAGTAACTAACATATGCCTCGAAAGGTTCCTTGAAAAAGACATACGACGAAATGAAGATAGTTATGAAAATGGATATTACTGTAAACCATCTAAACATCTTCTTGGGCTATTTCGGTTGTTGGTTTGGGTTGAGCGTATTTGTCTTTGAGACGAATGAACGCCTTTTCAAAAATACGATAACTTAACGAAGATACGGCAACTGTAAGCAAGAATGAAATACCATATAACAAGATGTGTTGGGTGGTAGTAATGTCGTTGTCAAGACCAATGTATTTATCTAGAATATGAATCGTGAAAACAATACACATGACATGGAACATGTAAAAGCCGTAGGATATTCTTCCGAGGTATTGCAAGACACGGTTTTCAAATCGCAACAAGACTTTTTCATTTCCCGCTACGTTTAAGATGATGACTAAGAATGAAACTGAAAATAGTAAATGCAGAACGTCTTCGAAAGCTGTCGGGATGAAGTAAATGAGGATTGGAATAACAATAACGGCCATGATTTGTGAAATCGGTTTGAATATGATACATAGCAATTCTTCTTTTCTATTGAAAAGAATGTAAGCACCCAATCCACCCAGTGCCATGCATTCGAGTTTCGACATGGCTAAGAATTTCTTTATCACAACCAGCGCATCGAGTTTTATGAAGGGGAAGGATAGGAGTAAAAATCCTTTTAACACAATAATGGATCCTGCAATCCATAGAATTGATTTAAGTACGTTTTTACTTTTACGCAGAAGCAAAGGCCATAAAAGGTAGAATTGCTCTTCAACACCAATGGACCAGGATTGACCTATGTTTGGAACGGCAGTGGTGTAGATTGAAAAGGCTAGGTTGGGCATGAAGAAGGCGTAAAGTAAAAGGTTGCCCCAAAAGTTCTGGTTGAAGAAAACATCCTGTCCGGGAACAGCGAAAAGTTCTAAGTTCGGAAGGACGAAAAATCCAAGAATGAAGATGAGGTAATACAGCGGCCAGATTCGGAAAGCGCGGCGTAAATAAAATTTTCCAATTTGAACGGTCTTGTTCGATTCCTTTTCTTTTAAAAGCAAATAGGTGATCAGAAATCCACTTAAAACGAAGAAGAAAACAACGCCAAGTGCGCTGCTGTATGCAATAAGTGGAGAGAGCGGGTCAATCTCTTTCGACATCACCGATTGAAACACCGTGAACTTCGTAATTCTTTCTTCAGGATCTATCCAATGACTTCCAAATCCCGTGAATTTTTTAATTAATTCGACATGCGTGAAGAAGACCGCCAAAGCAGCGAAAAAGCGCAAACTATCTAGACCTTTAAAATACTCCTTCTTCACCACAAAATTCTTTGCGGTGAAATTAAGACTTTTAAATCACGCGCTGAAAATTTTCTACGGTTTGGGAGATTATTTGCGACCAAGTAAAATTCGTTCGGATTGTATGAATTGCCTCACTTGAAAGTAATTCTAACTCAGTTGTTTCTAAAGACAATGCTCTTTTAACCGTTTCTTCAATAGAAGTTATGTTTTTCGGTTCAAGAAGGAATCCGTTCGATTTATTTACCAACTCTTCCACAGCACCAACCGTTGTGGCTATTGGAATCAATCCTCTGCTCATCCCTTCAAGTAACACATTCGGCATTCCTTCAGAATGCGAGGGTGAAAGAATGAAGGTGTGCTCGTCGTAGATTTTGTTGAGTTCGTTAACGTCTTTAACATCGCCGAAATAGTGAATGTTACCTCGTTTCATTCTTTTTGAAGGAGGGATGGCTCCAACAAATGAGATTTCCATTTCGGGCTTGGAAGAAACCACCTGCATTAATTCCTCAATTCCTTTTCTGCGTTCATAACGTCCAACAAAGAGAAATTTGTTGTTAGTTGGAAGTGATCTTTTTTCAAGAAGATTTTCATCACTTACCGCACCTGGAATAACCAATATTTTGGAAGAAGGAATTCCAATTCGATTCAAGAGGGACGTGATTTTTCCTCCGTAGGAAATGCAATAGTCGGCCTGATTCAAATTCCATTTAACGGGCGATTTCAGTAAATAGGATTTCAGTCTTTCGCCGAATGATGCGGGTTCTTGGAACATTTCCAGTCCATGGAAATTCACCAAGATAGGACCTGTCTTTATCTTCCCTTTTTTCTTTTGTTCCAACAAATCCCATCCGCTAAATCCTTTTACGTAAATCAAATCAAACAACGGAAGTTGTTCTTTAAGCGAAGAAGTAATGGCAAATGAATATTGAAAAGATTCCTTAATGTAATGCCCCGGTATTCCACTAGAAGCAGGAAAGCGTAGCGAGTAAACTGATAAATTTTCAGGCTTTTCGAAGAGTAATTTCACGTCTTCTTTTTTCGGAAGCGCACTTTTTCCGTAAACGCAATGCACCAAGGTTACTTCGTGTCCGTGCTTCAATAATTCATTGCACAAATTGAAGCTGTGTCGCTGCATTCCGCCAGTGACGTAGGGTGTAATGCCATCGGTGAGTAGACAAATTTTCATTTCAAGGCATTTAGTTGATTAAGAATTTGTCTTGCGTTGGCGCTCCACGTGTGGTTCGAAAGTATTTTTTGTTGGAAGGTATTTGCCCTTTCTTTCAGTTGACTCAAATTGGAAATAGTGAAGTTCAAGGCTTCTTGAAAATCACCTTCGTTGTTTTCAAATAGCATTCCATCGGTATCTGTCATAACGTCACTTACTCCAGCTTCGTTGACTGCCAAAACAACTTTTCCTAGCGCACCGTATTCGAACAATTTCACTGGAGAGCAATACCATTCCGTATTCGGAAGCGTAACTACATCCATTACCGCGATGTGATTGTAGACGTCATCTTTTGGAACCGATCCAGTAAAATGAACGCGTCTAGACAATCCAAGAATTCTCGCTTGTTCTTTCAATTCAGGAATGAGGTATCCATCGCCAACGATGAGCAATGAAACATCTGAATTATTCAATTTAAAAACAGCGTGAATCAATCGGTCAACGCCGTGATAAGGGAAAATCGATCCGACGAATCCAACAACTATTTTATCTGTTAAGTCGAGTGTTTTTCGAATTTCTTGGACACGAGATTCCGTGATTTGAATTTCTGATTTGTCAATTGCGTTGGGAACTACGAGGCATTTTGCTCGATTGACACCATAATTTTTCACGATGTGTTTTTGAAGTGAACTCGTAATGGGAGCAACGAGATCGGCCGATTGAAGCAGGTTCTTCAGTTTATTTTTTCCAATGAATGAAATAAATGAAGACGCCTGTTCAAATTCTTTCACTTCTTCTTCGAATGGAGCGTTTATTTCAACGACATGTTTTACGTTGAATGACTCTATCACTTGAACACTGCCATTACTCATCCATGCTGAACGTTCGTAAACAACATCTGGATTGAATTTTTGAATGGAACTGCGAAGTTCTTGCGCTGCATGTTTGTCGAATCGAATTTGTTGAATTTCTTTCAAGGTGCGCCAAAGGATTTTTGGAAGCACTTTCTTTAAAATTGATTTGAGAGATTTCGTTTGTGTAACCGAATCTATTGATTGCGGTTTATTGCCAAGAACTAAAATTTCAACGATATGTCCTTCTTCTCTGAATCCATTGACTATTCCGCGCATGTGACTCCCGTAGCCGGTGGGAGCATCGAAGTACAGCGTTGGGTGTGGGGAATAGAAAAGAATTTTCATGAATTATTGAAAGGATTTCATGTGCTCGAGCATTTCGCTTACGCGGTTTGAAAGTGAATTGCTTTCATTGGCTTCTTGGTTAAATTCTTTTGGGTTCAAAGGATCGTTTCTCATGAGTGATTGAAAGAAGTTTTCCCATGTCGTTCCTCTGTTCTCTTCTTCAATGATCTGAAGCACTTGCCCCTTGGAACCAACATAGAGGTATGGGGTTCCCAGTGTCTGATATTCGAAGTATTTCGTAGTGAAGAAATCTTTGTTGTGATCCGCTAACAAAATGATGCACCAATGCGCTTGAGCTATTCTGTCTTCAATTTTTTTACCTATTGAATCGGAGATGCGAACGCACGGATGATATTTGAAAATCGATTGTATTTTTTCGAAGCTGGTCGAATGGAAGTTGATGTTGAGCCTTTCATACAGAGCGGGATTGAACTCACGCAGCTTCGTCAGGTCGGATGCCATTTGCTCTAAAAACGGCTCAGTATCGAGATAAATTTCTCCTCCGTATTCGAAGGTTATTTCACTTGAAGAAAAACCGAATGTTTGTTCGGTTAGTTTTGGTTCAGAGTGAAAATGTTTGAGGTGGAAGAATTTTTTATTCTTGGTTGAAATCAAATTCAATGAAGTGAAATGCTCGAGTATTTGTATTGCTGGTGCTGAAAGAACAGTTGCATTTTCAATCACGATGGAAGCCTTGAGGACTTCTTCTTTCATTTTCTCTGGACTTAAAAAAGGCATGCCGTAGTTGCGGGCATTCAGCCAAGGGTCGCGAAAGTCTGCCCAATATTTTATGGAAGTGTGATCTATTTTCCATTCGGCTACAACACGCAGCATGTCCCAGGGCGCACCGGTAGCGAAGATCCACTCGATGGGGAACTTTTTTACAAGCTCATTCAGCTTAGGGACAAGGTGCTTTTCCCATCCCAAACTAATGTCGTACGGCGTTCCATTGAAATTCTTTTTAACAGAATTTAGGGCTTTGCGGTATTGTAGTTTTTCGAGAAAATTCTTGGGTTGAGTGAGAAGAATATTCGGGTAAACGCGAGGAAGTGAATGAACGAAAATGTTCTTATTATTTACCTCTTCGCTCCAAACGGATTTGTCTGTATCGCTTATGGCTTCTGCTTTAACGACATGAACGATGCAGTTTTGTTCTGCGAATTCTTTAGCTAGTTTCCCCCATCTTCTTCCTCCAATTCCTTTGTTTGGAGGGAAGTCGTAATTGACAAGTATGATATGTTTTTTAGTAGTTGGCATTTACATGCTCGGCTACGTAGGCAATCTGTTCAGGAGTTAACTCGGCGTACATCGGCAACGACAAAATTCGTTTTGCCAAGCGAGCGGCTACAGGGTAATCGGCTTCAGTATGATGAAAGCGCGAAGTGTAGCAAGGCATCAGAGGCAATGGAACAGGGTAGTGCACAGCAGTGTCTATTTGCGCTTCTTTGAGTTTAGCCATGAGTCCGTCTCTGTCGTCATGTTGAATAACGTAAAGGTGGAAGACATGGCGGAAGTTTTCACGTTCGTGAGGACGTTGAACTTTTTCATTCAGAAGTGAATGATACAACTGCGCATTTTTTCTGCGTCCTTCTGTCCAAGTTTCAAGGTGCGGAAGTTTTGTATTGAGCACAGCTGCTTGAATACCATCCATGCGCGAGTTTCTTCCTTCGCGGGTGTGGTTGTGTTTTCCTTCTTGTCCGTGGTTCGCGATGGCTCGGGCGATTTTCGCGATGTCGTCGTTGTTGGTCACCATGCCGCCCGCATCGCCGTAGGCACCTAAGTTTTTACCTGGGTAAAAACTAAAACTTGCGGCGTGTCCGAAGGTTCCTGCTTTTTGTCCGTGTATGGTCGCAGCATGCGATTGCGCGCAGTCTTCTAGAACAAGGAGATCGTGTTTGTTTGCAATCGCCATTAGCGCATTCATATCAACGGGGTTTCCATAGAGGTGAACAGGAATGATGGCTTTGGTGCGGTTTGTAATGCGCTCTTCTATTTTCGAAATGTCAATGAGAAAATCTTCGTCAACATCTACGAACACGGGTACACCACCTGCAGTGGTAACTGCTTCCGCTGTGCTAATCCAACTGATTGCTGGAACAATCACTTCGTCGCCTGGCTGAATGCCCATGGCAACAAGAAGAATCTCCAAGCTGTCAGTTCCATTCGCGCATGCGATGGTGTGCTTCATTCCCATGAAGTCGCTGAAGCTTTTTTCGAAAGCATCTGCAGCAGGACCACCAATGAATGAAGTGTTTGAAATAATATTTGAAATAGCTTGATCCATTTCTGATTGAATGGATAAGTATTGTGCTCTTAGATCTACAAACGGAATATGCATTAACGTATTTTTTTTGCGGGATTACCAACGTAAACTCCCGGTTCAGTAATATTTTTTGTAACCACAGCCCCTGCACCAATCACAACATTATCGCAAACAGTAACAGGCAAAAGCGTAACATTCGATCCAATGGAAACGTGATTTCCAATTTCAGTAGAAGACCACTTCGATTTATCGTTCCCAGAAGGTCCGCCGTCTTTGAATAAATCATTCGTAAACATCACGCCATGTGCTATGAAGCAGTCAGATCCGATGGTTACTAATTCACAAATAAATGTATGACTTTGAATGCGCGTGCGATCACCGATTTTTACACCTTTCTGAATTTCAACAAAAGGACCAACGAAGACATCGTTTCCAATTTCACATTCGTATAAGTTCAAGGGTTCAACCACGGTAACTCCCGTTCCGAACTTAACGTCGCGAATCTGTGCGGTATATTTTTTTACTTCGCTCATTGTAGAATGTTGGCGTAAATTTTTTCAATGGCATCAACACTTCGAACACCCTCTATTCCTTCCACATTTTGCCCTATTCCTGTTTGAATTTCCTTCACAATTCCTGCAATTACCTTATCGTGATTGCTGCTTGTGCCTTGGTATTTGCCGTAGGCATTTGGTTTGTCGTTGAAGTCAATGTTGCTGTCCAATTCATGTCCTTCAACATTCCAAAATTCAATTTTGTTAAGGTAGGCTCCTCCAATTTTTATACTTCCTTTTTCACCAATAATGGTGATACTTCCTTCGTAGTTTTTTTCATAAACGCAGGTCGTCCAAACCAATGAACCTAACGCTCCGTTTTCAAATTCCATAACAGCAACACCGCTGTCTTCGGTTTCAATGTTGTGATTTTGCGTTGCAGCTTTTGCCTTGACACTTACCACATTTCCACACCACCAAATAAGTAAGTCTATGAAGTGGCTGGCTTGCGTGAATAATGCTCCACCTTCCTTTTCAATCTTTCCTCTCCAAGGAGAATCGTCGTAATAACCTTGATAACGATTCCATAACACATCACATTTCACCATGAAAATTTTTCCTAACCACCCTTCACGAATGGCTTGCTCGGCAAGGATAACAGGAACATTGAATCTATTCTGTTTCACTACCCATAATTTCTTTCCACATGCTGAGGCCGTATCGTTCATGCGATTCGCTTCTTCAACAGAAAGTGACATTGGCTTTTCCACCAAAACATTGAATCCCGCTTTTAGCGCAGCAATGCTTTGTTCGGCATGAAGAGCATGTGGTGTAACAACATTAATCACATCGGCTTCAATGCTCTGAAGCATTTCTTCGAAAGTAGAATACACAGGAATGTTTCCGTACAATTCGGAAAGTGCGCGCGCCGTTTCAATTTGGCTGTCGCACAACGCAACGATTTCGATTTCCGGATTAGCGTCTAAGACAGCAACGTGTCGCTTCCCAATACTTCCACATCCGACTACTGCAAACTTGATTTTCATCGGTTGCAAAGTAATCAATCATTTTTGAATTTCCACGACCTTTTCAGCGAGGAATTCCTTCAAAGGATATTTTTCGAGTCGACATCTTTCGAAGAATTCCTTTTCAGTTTCCTCATTGGCAAGTAGAAGCGCCGCTTCGAGCGATTCATAATCGGAAAGACATAGGTTTTTTAGCGGGCTTCCTTCCAACGGAAAAGAACTTTGAAAATTCGTTCCGATGCATGTTTTAAATCCCAACGCCAATCGCTCGAAAAGTAAGGTAGAGTAGGCCATAAGACCCATGCTAACCCTGAAGAAAGTCTCAC
>JBILOU010000017.1:0-37377 GCA_044374295.1 Flavobacteriales bacterium
ATTGGAAGGATTGGGCAAAAGCCTTGCTGCTGAACTCGCTCCGAAGATTCGCGTGAACGTCGTTGCCCCATCGCTTACACAAACGCAATTGGCCGACAAATTCATCAACACGCCCGAAAAACTCGAAGCCTCTAACAAGCGTCATCCGCTAGGCCGAATAGGTCAACCCAATGACTTGGCCGAAGCCATCACCTTCCTCTTAAGCAACAAAAGCAGCTGGATGACGGGACAGGTTTTAGGGTTCGATGGAGGGATGGGGGCGTTGAAGATGCTCTAGGCGTTGCGAGGGCAACAAGCGTTGCGAGGGCGATTTCATCTCGAGGGTCCTTCGGACGAGGGTTTAACAACGTAGTTCCAATTACGAAGTAAGAATAAAATCTTCGATTTTCTTATTACGCAGTTAAACGTTCCACTTTCCTTTCAAATCCATGCTCTCGTGAAGAATTCGAACAACTTCTATTGATTTATTTTCTTGAACAAGATAGAAGATGATGTGTTTCGAAGCCTTCTTACCCATTAGATTGGGATAGATTTCGTTGTAGTATTTTCCTAGTTTCGGATTCTTTGCCACGACAGAGCAAGCAGTTATTATTAACTTGTAATAACCATCTGCTTGTTGTTCAGACCAAGTTTCGAAAGTGTAATTCCAAATTTCAGAAAGATCTGCAACGGCTTTATTGGTTAAAGTAAAAGCGAACATTTATTTCTTATTTGACTTCAACTTTTTTAAATGCTCATTGGGGTTGAAATCTGCGGCTGTTCCACTTGCAATTCCTTCATTAATTGAATTTCGCAATGAAGCCAATCTGTTTTCTTCTTCTTCAAGCAGACGAAGTCCAGCGCGCACAATTTCACTAGCGTTTTTATAACGACCTTCCTTCAAGGTGTTTTGAATAAACTGTTCGAAATAAGTACCGAAAGTGATTGAAGTGTTTTTGCTCATGGCCAACTGATTTTTGTAAAAATACCCAAAAATGGTATTATTTTCAAAATCCGTTTGTGACTTTTTTGGTTTTGATTTCATGTCGACAAACTTATTTCGTAGAATAGCGCTTGTCAAGAAACTGTTATGCGTGTTTATGCAAATGGCGAAATGCTTCGCGAGGGCAAATGGCTTTGCGAGGGCAACTAGCTTTGCGAGGGCGATTTCATCGCGAGGGTCCTTCGGACGAGGGTTTAACAACGAAGTTCTAACAATCACCTTTGGTCATCAATCTTTCAGATCAATTCTTCGAATCAATCGCGTTGCGATCAATCGTTCCGATTTATCCGAAGGATTGATTGCGCAGCAATTAATCACGAAGTGATTGATCCGCAGGCTTGATTGCGCAGCAATTGATTCGAAGAATTAATTCGTACTTTCGCGACATAAAATTCTACTATGGCGCTTATTGAAGAGATGAACAAAAGTGGGAACTGGCTATTTCGTTGGCGCAGCTTTCTTCCGCTGGTATTGTATGTTTTAGCCGCTTCGGTTATTTGGTTTGAATTAGATACAGACAATCCGTTGTTCGATAAAACATGGGCTTGGACGTGCTTAGGCATTTCATTTTTCGGACAACTGATTCGTGTTGTAACAATAGGCTATACGCCAAAAGGAACTTCTGGCAGAAACACCAAAGAAGGTCAGGTTGCTGAAGTGTTAAATCACACAGGCATTTACAGCATTGTTCGTCACCCACTTTACTTAGGGAACTTCTTCATGTGGTTAGGTATCATAATGTACGTTGGTAACTGGTGGTTCACACTAACTTCATGCCTACTGTTCTGGTTGTACTACGAGCGCATCATGTTCGCGGAAGAATTCTTCCTTCGAAATAAATTCGGAGACGTTTACATCAAATGGACCGAAAGAACTCCGCCTTTCTTCCCGCGTTTCTCTTCATGGAAATCTGCACCTGTAGAATTCTCATTGCGTAACGTGTTGAAACGCGAATACAACGGATTCTTCGCGGTATTCATTTCCTTCGCTTTGCTCGACGCACTGAAGAACTACGTGCACTTCGGATATTTCGGTTGGAAGGAAATCCTTACTCCGTTTTGGCACACCGCTTTGTTCTGCGGATTCATCGTTTTCATTGTTCTTCGTAGCTTGAAGAAATACACGAAAGTGCTAAACGTAAAAGGAAGAGAGTACAACGTATGATGCGACAATTCGAGAAAAAATCGAGGCCTGTCATTTCAAATACAGCTTTTTTAAAACGTCAGCTTTACTATTTTTTTCTTAGCATCCTACTTATTGCTTTTTCCTTACTCATTGGTGTAGTTGGATACCACTACACCGGTCACATGGGATGGCTAGACGCCTTCTACAACAGTTCCATGATCCTCACAGGTATGGGACCTGTTAACGTTATCACCAATGATAGCGGAAAATGGTTCGCCTCGTTTTATGCACTCTACAGCGGCGTTGCTTTTCTAACCACTGCCGGTGTCATGCTTTCGCCTTTAGTTCACCGCATCTTACACATACTTCACGTTCAAGAAGAGGAATGAAAACAATTTACATTATTCGTCACGCTGAAGCGGAAGACCTTTACGGACTGCCCGACAGCTTCAGACCGCTGACCGAACGCGGAAACCTTCAAGCGTTAGCGTTGGGAAATCACCTCGGACAACTTCCAACAAACTGGATCGTTAGTTCTGCCGTGCGCACCTACTCTACCGCGCATGCGTTAAGCACCACGCAAAGCCACAAGCCTGTTCTTCATTTAGAAAAAAGAATTTACAACGCTGAACTTTCAGACTTGTTGGAAGTCATTGAACTTCTTCCAAACGATTGGAATGACGTGGTTCTTACAGGACACAATCCGGGTGTTTCAAATTTGTCTCAATACCTTACCGGAATGCAGCATCCGTTTAAAAAAGGTGCGGTTGTAAAAATTGAACTTGATATTACTGAATGGAACCAACTGATTCAGGGCTGCGGAAAAGAAGACTTTTATTGGTTTCCTTAAAGTAAAGTTGCATCTAACTTAACAAATGGCTTAACTTTGTCTCCCGTTATGCAAAAAAAGCAAGCGGTATCCTCAAAACGTTCCAAATATATCTTCGTAACCGGCGGAGTAACCAGTTCTCTGGGTAAAGGAATCATCTCAGCATCATTAGCTAAACTTCTTCAAGCAAGAGGCTATTCTGTAACCATTCAGAAGCTAGATCCATACATAAACATTGATCCAGGAACACTGAATCCGTATGAACACGGAGAATGTTATGTAACCGAAGACGGTGCAGAAACCGACCTCGATTTGGGCCACTACGAGCGCTTCCTAGACATTCCAACGTCTCAAGCCAATAACATTACAACAGGAAGAATATACCAAAGCGTCATCGACAAAGAACGTCGTGGCGAATACTTAGGAAAGACCGTTCAAATTATTCCGCACATTACAGACGAGATAAAGCGTTGCATTCAACTTTTAGGGAACGCACACGATTACGATGTGGTGATTACTGAAATTGGAGGAACCGTTGGCGATATTGAATCGCTTCCGTACGTAGAGTCTGTTCGTCAGTTGATGTGGGAATACGAAGACGATTGCATTAACATTCACTTGACCCTCGTTCCTTATTTGGCAGCGGCCGGTGAATTGAAAACCAAGCCTACGCAACACAGCGTGAAGATGCTTTTGGAAAATGGCGTTCAACCAGACATTCTGGTTTGTAGAACCGAGCACGAGCTTTCACCCATCCTTCGAAATAAAATTGCCAAGTTCTGTAACGTATCTCAAGATGCGGTTATTCAGAGCATTGATGCAGATACCATCTACGACGTTCCTCTTTTAATGCAAAAGGAAAAACTAGATTTGGTTGTTTTGCGTAAACTGGGTTTGGAATCGAAAAAGAAACCGAACCTGAATAAATGGGGTGAATTCCTTACGAAATTAAAGCACCCGAAAAAGCGCGTTCGCATTGGGTTGGTTGGTAAATATGTTGAATTGAAAGATGCTTACAAAAGTATTGCTGAAGCTTTTATTCACGCAGGAACATCGTTAGAATGCGCAGTTGACATTGAATGGATTCACTCGGAAGGATTGAATGCAAAAAATGTTAAAGCGAAACTCACGGGACTAGACGGAGTGCTTGTTGCACCCGGATTTGGATCAAGAGGTATTGATGGAAAGATTGAAGCCATCAAATTCGTTCGCGAAAACAACATTCCGTTTTTCGGAATTTGTTTGGGAATGCAAATCGCTACGATTGAATTCGCCCGCAATGTCCTTGGTCTGAAAGACGCACACAGCACAGAGATGAAAGCTTATACGAAGCATCCTGTTATCTGCCTTATGGAAGAACAGAAGAGCATCGTAAACAAAGGCGGAACCATGCGTCTAGGCTCGTACCCTTGTACTCTGAAGAAAGGATCTAAAGCACAAAAAGCTTACGGAAAAATGAATATCGAAGAACGCCACCGTCATCGTTTTGAATTCAACAACGATTACATGGAGAAGTTCGAGAAAGCTGGATTGAAAGCGGTAGGAACAAATCCGAAAAGTGGATTGGTTGAAATTATTGAATTGGAAAACCATCCGTACTTCGTTGCTTCACAATTCCATCCTGAATACAAGAGTACCGTTATGACTCCTCACCCACTCTTCATCGCTTTTGTGAAGGCGTGTGTGACGACGAAGGCTTAATGAATAAACGTGAGCTGTAAGGTCTCTGTTTTCTTTCCATCTGGATTGGAACAGTAGACGTAATACATGCCTGTTGCCGGACGTTGTCCGTCTGTTGTTTTTCCATTCCAGAAAACACGTCCACCTTCGCTTTGCCCTTGAAACATAACGTTTCCAGCGGCATCTGTAATACGAACACTGCTGTTGTAGGCTAATCCGTCTACTGTAATGTTTCCATCGAATTCAGGAAGAACTGGATTTGGAAACACACGAACGTTACTCATTGCCTGATCGAAATTCGTTGCCGTTGAGAAATAGGAAACCATTCCTTCTTCGGTTGCAATGAAGACTTCGCCGTTGTCTTGATTAATGGCAATGTCTGAAATTGTATTCGTTGGAAGTGGACTGTTCTCTTGCGTGAAGTGCTCTATTTCTTGCAACCCATCGTCGCTAAACAAATAGACACCGCTGTTTCGTGTACCCACCCACTTTCTATTTCCACCGTCAATTTCAATACAGGTGATGGTTTCCGTGTCGAGCAATTTCTGAACGTTTCCGTCTTGGGTAATTAATATTGGCTCACCGTCTAACGGATCTTCCGAGAACAAAGACGATTGCGAATAGAAGACCGAAAGTCCTTGAAGTGTTCCCACCCAAATTTCCCCATCTAAATCTTCTATCATACAAAAAACATCTTTATTGGCCAATCCGCCCGCGCCTTCCGCTTCAGACAGGAATGTGATGTCGTCGTCGGAAGCATTGGAAACAGTGCCGTTCGGATCACGCACCACAATTCCTCTTCCTGCAACTATTGCCCAGATATATCCTTCTCGCGTTGGCATAATGTCTTTCAACCAGTCATCGTTCGTCACAAATGGCGCACATGAATAGGCAATGAAATTTCCTTGACGATCAACCGCTTGAATGGGTTTGGATGAGTAGCTGTTGGTTAACCAAAGCACTCCGTTCGGATCGAAAGCCACTCCACCAACACCGGTCCAGCCGGGGGCCCAAGCAAATCCAGAACCTTGTAAGGGATTGTTTCCCGTCTCAACATTGAAGTAAGTAAGCGTTCCATCGGTTG
Organism: Flavobacteriales bacterium; assembly: GCA_044374295.1. Taxonomy (GTDB): domain Bacteria; phylum Bacteroidota; class Bacteroidia; order Flavobacteriales_D; family Sanyastnellaceae; genus CAIZGX01. The sequence continues at coordinate 5,701 of JBILOU010000017.1, forward strand.
CGCGTTGAATAAGTCCTTCTTCCCACGAACCATAAAACACACGATTGTTGTTGAAAGGATCAATGGCAACATCGGCCATATCTGAAACTCCGGGAGTTGAATTGCCTCCTGCGCCTGGGCTGTAGGTTGTCCATTGATCTCCCACTCGACCCGAGTAATTTCCGTTGCGCCATAAATTTCCGCCGTACGGAAAGATACCTCCGTGAGCAACCCACAGATTGTGGTTGTAAGCATTTAATTTTCTAACTTCCGCACTGGCCGGGCCATCGGGCTTAATGGACAACTCTTGACCGTTGCCCTTTTTTCCAACCATACCTCTCTGTTTGTCTGCCACCCAAAGCGTGTTCTGCATGTCGCGAATCACCAGATTAGGCGCAATGGTTTGTCCTTCTAAATCAGAAATGTTGTAGGCCAAGTATAACAATTCGTCGTAACAAATCGCAGCCCATTCGCCCGCCAAGCACAAGTAGGTATCTGAATTCCAAATTCTACCAAAGCGCATGGTTCCGAATTCAGAGAAGACGCTCCAAACTCCGGTAGTTAAATCTTTTCGATAGATTTTATCATTCTGTGATTCAACTCTATGAACAAAAAGATTTCCTGCAAACTCTGTTGCGTCGGCATATCCCCCACTTCCTGGCCAATCGGTAACCGTGTTCCAGTTTTGAAAGTTGGCTAAAAACGGATTGCTCACATTCGCCTTTCGAACAGTGGAATCTGAAATTGCATAAATCTCATTGTTCAAAACAAGAACATCGTTCACCTTCTCTTGTTGTCCGTTCGGACCCAAGAAATAAGTCGAACGCACTTCACGAGCGGCAACGTCTACCACCACCACCCCGAAGCCTGTGCTTAAATACAACAGTCCGTTGTAGGGAAGAATATCATAGATCTTTTTATCGCCCACGATATTGCTCAATCGAATATCAGGCATGTTGAATTGCGTGTCTTCCAACAACACATCCAAGTTTCCATTTGAATAACCAACAATAACAGCATCACTGTTGGCGTCGTATTCAACTGCTGAAATTCCAACATCGCTCAAGCGGTTAACCTTCGACCAACGTTCTACTTCAAATGTTGCGGGGTTGTAACTTACAATGGCGTAAGGCGTTGCGGCGTAAACCATGTTAATCTCATCGTAGCACACATCAATCACATTTCCATAGGGAAGATGATCTCTCCACGTCCCCGTGCTGAATTGAGCCAATGCGTTATGCGCGGTGCATATCGCAAGGATGAACAACAATTGAATTACTCTATTTTTTTTCACGAATGCTCGAACGAATTTCTAGTTGTAGTATTGCCCACATTCAATAAAAGGGTGAGCCTGCCAAAAATACGCAGAGAATGACCGAAACTCTTGAAATGAATACCGAAAAATAAGACCGAGTCTTTTATTCAAAAAAGAATTAGAACTTGTAGTCAACCTTAAATCGAAACGCCATGGCAAATGTTGCATCCGACGCACTCTTCGTTCTAATCAAGAGTTTAAGCAAATCAGAAAAGCGCTATTTCCGCTTACAGCCCATGGCAGAAGACGGTCAACACCGTTTGCTCTTCGATGCCATGGAGAAATTAAACGAATACGACGAAGAGAAACTCTTGAAAATTCTCAAAGGTTCTCCCATCACCGATGCCATCTCTATTGCAAAGAATAGGCTTTACCACACGCTACTTAAAACACTGGCCGCTTTCCATCACAAAGCAACGGCGCGCGCAGAGGTTATGCGCCTGCTTCAAAGCATTGAGGTTTTGTATATGCGTGAGCTGTTTGAGCAAGCCGATAAATTGGTTTACTCGGCGCAAAAAATTGCTCGCAAGCACGAGCTCTCTGCCCTTCAACTTGAATTGAACGAATGGAAAGAGCGCATACTCGAATCCATGAACATTCCAGCGAACGAGCGCTATGAAATGCTTAGCAGCAATTATTCAGAAATGAAAGCGGTTCTTTCTTCCATTCAAAATGAAAAAGAAATTGCATTCATGAAGTGGTCGTGGTTTGCGGGTTACTACACCAATGGTCAGCCTAGACAAACCGAAGAGCAATCGCACAACGAAGATTTACTTCATGAAATAGACACCATTACCCCCATTTCTCTGGAGGCACAAATTAAATTGTTACAGCTGAAAGGCGCGGTGTTGTTGAGCGCTAGAAAACCGAAAGAAAGTTTGAGTAGTATTACGGAACTGCTTGAACTTCTCAAAACCTGCGAAGTCAAAGGAAACGAGAACACCAGCATCCTTCGCAATGCCCTTGCGAATGCTGCCGTTATTTCAGCGCAATTGAAAAATGCCGAATCGGCATTTGACTACCTCTCGCAACTTGAAACTTGTTTTGTGGGAAGTGAAAATCAATGGTTGCTTCGAAGCACTGCACTTACCGTTTTCTTACTTCAAAAAAACAACGCAGCGGCATACGCCTATATAGCAGAGCACAAAGAAGAACTCACTCGTTCGGAAAGTGAATTCGACATTCGTGCATCGCATGTCTTGTTTCAATGCGCCGTGGTTTGCTTCATTCAAGAAGAATTCAAAGGGTCTGAGCGATTCATTCAGCGTTTCCTTCAAAGCACGCCTTCCAACGAATTGCTGCATTTGCAATGCATAGCGCAAGTCTTCAATTTAATTGTTCAAATTGAATTGAACAACGAGCGTTACATTCCTTATGCGCTTCGAAATGTTCAACGCTTCCTTATTACGCGTAACAAAGCGTTTGAAGGGGAAAAGAAAATTCTTCAATTCATCAATGAAACACTCAAGAAGCGCAAGAGTATTCAAGACAAAGAATTGTGGGGATGGTTGGAAAGTGAATTGCTCGAAGTAAAAAAGACCGATCCGCTTTTCTTCACCTACTTCGATTTTCACAAATGGGCCAAAGCACGTGCTTCTAAAACAAGTTTCGCCTCGGTCGTGTTCGAATAAATTTCAGTTACATTTGTTGGTATGAACAGCATTACCTCTTTCTTTCAAAATCTGGTTGAAACAGGCGGTCCCTATGGGTATGTTTATGCCGCTCTGATTGCAACAACATTTACTTGGTTTGTCACGGCGCTAGGAGCTTCATTGGTCTTTGTTGTGAAAGATTTAAATCGAAGAGCACTCGACGGAATGCTCGGATTTACAGGTGGTGTAATGATTGCCGCAAGTTTTTGGTCGTTGCTTGCTCCGGCCATTGAAATGAGTCCGGGAGAAGGATTTACAAAAGCCTTTCCAGCAGCAGCGGGATTCGCAATGGGCGCATTGTTCTTATTTGCATTAGACAAATTCCTTCCTCACTTACACTTGAATTTTCCGCAAGAAAAAACCGAAGGCGTTCAAACCAAATTGAATAAAACCATGTTGTTGGTTTTGGCCATTACGCTTCACAACATTCCGGAAGGATTGGCCGTAGGGGTGTTGTTCGGCGGCGTGGCAGCAGGACTTCCAGAAGCCAGCATTGGCGGGGCTGTTGCATTGGCCATTGGTATTGGACTGCAAAATTTCCCGGAAGGAATTGCGGTTTCCTTTCCACTCAGAAGAATGGGACTTACGCGTAAAAAGAGTTTTTGGTACGGACAACTTTCAGCAATCGTTGAGCCCATTGCTGGTGTCATTGGTGCGCTAGCCGTTATTCAAATGCATGCGGTGTTGCCTTATGCATTGGCGTTCGCCGCAGGTGCCATGATCTACGTCGTAGTGGAAGAAGTAATTCCGGAAACGCAACAAGACAAATACACCGATGTGGCCACGCTCGGACTCATTGGTGGTTTCATTGTCATGATGCTACTCGATGTTGGATTATCCTAATATCAAGCGTGCATTTTATTCCAAATATCTTGGTAATCTAAGCCGTCGAAATTTCCTGAAGACATTAGAAGCAAATTGGCATTTTCCCAATTCATCTCCAACAAAATTTTCAATAACTCTTTCGAGTCGTTAATGACCTTTACATTCTTCGAAGCGAACGCTTGTTCCACTTCTTCCGTTGAAATGGGCGGAAGTTTTTTATGCTCGAGTGTATGCGTGTTGAAGTACACAAATGCTTCGTCGGCCGCAGCCATTGCGCCTTCGTACTGACTTAAGAAGTTTTTATTCAAACTTGAAAACGTATGCAGTTCCATGCACGCGATTAATTTTCTGTTTGGAAATTGTTCCTTCAATGCATTTGTTGTTGCTTTCAATTTGGAAGGAGAATGCGCGAAATCTTTGTAGCACGCCGAGTGCTCGTTTCTTCCAACCAACTCCAACCGTTTCGCTGCACCGGTGAACGATGAAATAGCGCGAAGGAATTCACCCGCATTCACACCTAAGCTTTCGCAAACCAAGTAGGCCGCGTTCAAATTTTGAAGGTTGTGATTTCCAAATATTTCAATGGCTGTCTCTGTTCCGTTGTGACGAATAAACGTAACGCCGTTGCGCACTTCATGATCGAATGTCCCGTAAGGCTTTCGTAAAATATCTTGTCTTGCGCTTTCGCAAACCTTCTTCACTTCCTCGTCTAACTCGCAATAGATGAGCGTTCCATTCGGAACAATCTTTTCCACAAATATTTCAAATTGCTTCACGTAGTTTTCGAAGGTTGGAAACACGTTGATGTGATCCCATGCGATGCCACTCATGACCGCAATGGTTGGATGGTACAAGTGAAACTTCGGACGCAAATCGGTTGGCGAGGACAAGTACTCGTCTCCTTCAATAATAGCAATCTCTGCCTCTTCGGTGAACTTCACCATACAATCGAATCCCGCCAACTGCGCGCCCACCATGTAATCCACGTTCTTTCCCAATGCATTCAAGACGTGCAGAATCATGCTGGTGATACTGGTCTTGCCGTGGCTTCCACCTATGACTACGCGAATCTTGTCTTTGGATTGCTCATAGATATATTCAGGATACGAATAAATTTTCAATCCCAATTCTTGCGCTCGAATGAGCTCTGGATTGTCGATGCGCGCGTGCATTCCAACAATGACCGCCTCAATTCCTTCATGAATACAATCTGCGTTCCACCCCATTTCGTTTGGCAATAAACCCAGGTTATTCAAGCGCGTTTTACTCGGCTCGAAAATCTCATCGTCGCTTCCGGTAACCAAATATCCTTTTCTATGAAGCGCAATGGCCATGTTGTGCATGGCGCTTCCGCCAATAGCAATGAGGTGAACGTGTTTCGAATTTTCCATTGATACGAAGATGACTTGAAAGTCTCAAACGGAATAAGCCTTCATTAAAATTTATTCAGATTGAAATGTTGAGTGTATCTTCACAAGAAGGGACAACATAAAGGACCTTTGGTTGTTGTCAAAAGCTGTTAACGAAAGAAATGGCTAGAAAATGCGCCTGCGTAAGCATTTACACACTAAAATTGCAAAAAATATTAAGCGCGGTATCGACTAATGAAGACGAAGTACAAAGATTTAATTGACCAAACATTTGAATGGCCTCAGGAAGAATTTCAAATGGAAAATGACGAATTGGTTTTTCACGGAATTCCTATGATGGAATTGGTGAAGAAATTCGGATCTCCTTTAAAATTCACCTATCTACCTAAGATTACCGAGAACATCAATCGCGCGAAAGAATGGTTTGAGAAAGGAAAGCAAGAAGTGGGCTACGAAGGTGAATACCACTATTGCTATTGCACGAAGAGCTCTCACTTCAGATATGTGTTGGAAGAAGTGTTGAAGAACAAAGTTCATTTGGAAACCTCTTCGGCTTACGACATTGATTTGATCAAGCGTTTGTATACATTGAAGAAAATCACGAAAGAGCAAACAATTGTATGCAACGGATTCAAGAAGGAAGAATACGTGCAGCGCATTTTAGACTTGAAAGAAAGTGGATTTGAAAACATTATTCCGGTAATCGACAACGCTTACGAGTTGAATGTTTTCAAAGAAAAGGCGACATCGCCCTTAAACATAGGCATTCGTATCGCCAGCGAAGAAGAACCGAAGTTCGAGTTCTACACTTCGCGATTGGGTATCGGATACAAGAACATCACGAAGTTTTACAAGAAAGTCATTCACGACGATCCGAATTTGAAATTGAAGATGCTTCACTTCTTCATCAACAGCGGTATTAAAGACACTGCCTATTACTGGAATGAGTTGGTGAAGTGTTTAAAAGTGTATTGCGAATTGCGTGAGATTTGTCCAACCCTCGACAGCTTGAACATCGGTGGTGGCTTCCCAATCAAAACGTCTATCGCGTTCAGTTTCGATTACCAATACATGGTTACCGAAATTCTTCGTCAGATTAAAGCGGCGTGCGAAGATGCAGGTGTTCCAGTTCCAAATATTTTCACAGAATTCGGTTCTTTCACCGTTGGTGAAAGCGGCGGAGCGATCTACAAAATTCTTTATCAAAAAGAACAAAACGATCGTGAGAAGTGGAACATGATTGACTCTTCGTTCATGACCACATTGCCAGACACGTGGGCGATTAACAAGCGTTTCATCATGCTTCCTTTGAACAATTGGGACGAAGTGTATGAGCGTGTTTTCTTGGGTGGATTGACGTGCGATTCAGATGACTATTACAACTCGGAACAGCACACGAATGCGATCTACTTGCCTAGATTTTATCCAGATCAAGACCAGTACATCGGCTTCTTCAACACAGGAGCTTATCAAGATACCCTTAGTGGTTTTGGTGGAATTCATCACTGCCTGGTTCCTCAGCCAAGACATATTCTTATTGATCGCGACGCGAAAGGAAAAGTTAAATACAAAGAGTTTGCTCCTGAACAAAAACCGAAAGACATCTTAGAAATATTAGGTTATTACAATGATTAAGCGGAATTCAAGTATTCATCTTGCTGTTGTACTTATTTTAATAACATCGGCATTCTCATACAAAAACGGCATCATCGAATTTGTAAAGCACATTCCATATGTTGCATACATGGCCGAGTCTGTATTCCGAATTGCCATTACGGTTTTAATCACCGATATCATTCATCAGGTTGTTGTATTGTTCTACCGCTCTGAATTAGTCGGAAGACGCGACAACTTCTTGTACGGCATTGGACACATTAAGAAAGTGCTATTCGCCTTGTATGCTGGGCTCTTGCTCTTGGCAATTCTAAACATCTCATTAGAAAAAGCGCTCACTACCTTATCACTTCTTGCGGCAGCCATTGTCTTAATTGCGAAGGACTACATCTCGAATTTCATCAATGGCATGTATATGACCTTTGCCCGCGTGGTGAACATTGGAGACGAGGTTTCAATTGGCGCGCACAAAGGAAAAATTCAGGACATTACCCTTTCGAGTGTGCATCTCTTGAACGAAGACGATGACTTGATCTACATTCCAAACAGCGTTGTTTTCAGTTCAGATATTGTAAACTACACAAGAAGGGAAATCAAAAAAACAAGTCTTGATTTCGAAATTGACACACTTGCAGTAAAAGACGTTGTTGAATTCGAGAGCGAAATCATTGAAGGAATGAAAGAATTTCATTCCAACATAAAACCAGGGTCGTACAATTTGAAGGTTGTTTCTATTGCTGGAGAGTTCATCAAGTTCAAGTTTCAGTTTCTTGTTATTGAAGGAACAGACAAAGAATTGGAGCGTTTGATTAAGCGTAGAACCATTCGTCATATTGTCAAATTGGTGAATGAACGCACTGAAAAAGCGAACGGGTAATCGCTCGTTTTTCTTTCAACATTCTTACCCTAAAAAAAATCACAAACTTTTTATTGAAAATTCGAATTGATGTTCGAATTTCGCGAACATTATGGGAAAATATTCTACAATGCGTGAGTTCATGGAGAGCAATTACTTGCACTTCAACTCTGCGGCTTTGGTTGACGCAGCCAAAGGTTACGAAGCACACTTAACAGAAGGTGGCAAAATGATGATTACTCTAGCAGGAGCTATGTCTACTGCAGAGTTAGGAATTTCTTTGGCGGAAATGATTCGCGCTGGGAAGGTTGACATCATCTCTTGCACCGGTGCGAACCTCGAGGAAGATCTTATGAACCTTGTGGCTCATGATCACTACGAGCGTGTTCCGAATTACCGCGATTTAACCCCGCAAGAAGAATGGGCTTTGTTGGAGCGTGGATTGAACCGTGTTACTGACACCTGTATCCCGGAAGAAGAAGCATTCAGAAGATTGCAAAAACACATTCATGCACTTTGGGCAGATGCGCAAGCGAAAGGCGAGCGTTTTTTCCCGCATGAGTTCATGTACAAAATGATATTGAGCGGTGTATTGGAGCAGTACTACCAAATTGACCCGAAGAACTCTTGGATGATTGCTGCTGCAGAGCGCAACCTTCCAATCATTTGTCCAGGATGGGAAGATAGCACCATGGGAAATATTTTCGCTAGCTATTGCATCAAAGGTGAAATTCAGCCTACCACTATGAAGAGCGGTATTGAATACATGATGTGGTTAGCAGATTGGTACACCAAGAACTCAGGTGGAAAAGGGGTTGGATTCTTCCAAATCGGTGGAGGTATTGCAGGTGACTTCCCAATTTGTGTGGTGCCTATGCTCTATCAAGATATGGAAATGCACGACATTCCATTCTGGGGTTATTTCTGTCAGATTTCAGACAGCACCACCAGTTACGGATCGTATAGCGGTGCAGTTCCAAACGAAAAAATTACTTGGGGTAAATTAGACATTAACACTCCTAAATTTATTATTGAAAGTGATGCGACAATTGTTGCTCCTCTTATTTTTGCTTGGCTATTAAATCACTAAGAGTTTTTTTTGAATTATGAAACGCGTTATTAAAGATTACAACAGCATTACTGACGAGCATGCTGCATTGATTGAAGCTGCTTATCCGAACGGTTTCGAAAATGAACATTTAGTTTCTTTCACCACTCCAAAAGGTGAATTTATTAAAGCTCTTGAAATCCGCACGGAAGACACCATTTACTTGTTCAAGATTGACAAGAATATGAAGGTCGATGAGGAAGAAGGAAATGACGACGGTTTGAATTTGAATGACATTGATGGATTCAAATCAGATGACGACTCGAATGACGATGATAACGATGATGATGATGACAACGACGACGACATTGCAGACGACACTGATGATTCGGACGAAGACGAAGACTAATATGTAAAAGCCCGAAAGGGCTTTTATTTTTTCAACTCAAACAACCTTTTACCACAAAAGTTTATCTCTGTATCATGAAACATATTTTCGCACTTCTTTTTTCGATCTCTTCCTTTCTCGGATCTGCTCAATGCATAGACCAATCACTTATAAATCTGAACGCTATTTGCCCTGCGATCTGGGCTCCCGTATGCGGGTGTGATGGAAACACCTATTCCAATTCTTGCGAAGCGGTGAATTACGGCGGAGTTACCGCTTGGACCGACGGAGAGTGCACTACTTCTCCGTGCCTTCCCATTCCGGCAGGTGTAGGATTCGGTGAATGCGCTATGCCCTTGGGAATAGCCCTTACCGACAGCGGTTGTGTTTCGCTGAGCGGTTGCGGATACATTGGGACAGATGGAATAGACTACACGGCTGGATTCTTCACTTCAACATATGCATGCAATAGCCAATGCCTAGGAGATACCGTCGTTATTTTGGAATGTGTTGATTCAACATTGATTGACCCAACCATGCTTTGCCCGATGATCTGGATGCCTGTTTGCGGATGCAATAACGTGACTTATTCCAATGCGTGTGAAGCCACCTACTACGGTGGTGTCCTCAGTTACTCAGATGGAGTTTGTAATGAACAAGCTCCCGCATGTAGCGATGTATCTGCAGTAGATTTCGGCATGTGTGATATGTTCATGGGGTTTGCCTCAAACGGAACTTCATGCTCGGGTTATAGCGGATGCGGATACATTGTAGGAAACATTGATTACTCAACTTCATTCTATAGTACACTCGAAGAATGCCTCAACAATTGTGCGTCCTCAGGAGTCTGCGTGGATTCTTCACTCATAAATCCAAACATTGGTTGCTTAACGATTTACGATCCAGTTTGTGGTTGTGACGGTGTCACTTATGGAAATTCTTGCGAAGCAATCTATTTCCACGGCATAGTGCATTACACCGCGGGTGAATGCGGAGTTGGTGTGAATGAATTAATGGAACAAATTGAAATCTTCCCGAATCCAACGACCGGTTCTATTCAAATCAATGCAGATTTAGGTGGAAGAAAAGAGCTGACTGTGATGACATTTTCCGGACAAACAGTTTTGGAAGACGCATTCCTCAGCAAAAAGAAAACACTTGATTTATCAAGCCTTCCAGCTGGAATGTACTTGATTAAACTAACAAGCAAAGAAGGAAACGTAACGCAAAGAATTATAAAAGAGTAATCTTGTTTCTTCCCATTTGAATTTTTCCTTTTCGCTCCATTTGCTTGAGCAAACGGGAAATAACTTCGCGGGAAGAATTCAACTGGTTTGCTAATTCTTGGTGTGTCGTTTTCAGTTCACTTCCCTCCTTCTCTGATTTCTGCTTCAGCAATTGCGACAAGCGATCATCGAGGTTATGAAAAGCAATGCTGTCTATCGTGTTCAGTAACTCCTCAAATCTGCGCTGATAAGTTTTAAGAATAAACGATTTGAAGGAAGGATACTTGGTTGTCCATTCGTCAATGATTTGAATGGGCAACAGCAACAACTCCGTGTCTTCTTCTGCTACAGCACGAACATTGCTCACAGCATTTCCGCTGCAACAGGTAAGCGACATGGCGCAAGTCTCGCCTGGACGAATGTAATAGAGCAACAACTCATGCCCCTCTTCATCTTCACGAAGAATACGTAATTGTCCCTTCAACAATAATGGCATGTACACAATCGGATCTCCAATGTCTACCATCCAATCATCGGCGCGCAGTTTTTTCAACTTGGCTGTTTCTAAAACTACCTCTACCGTGCTACGCTCGTAGATATCGGGAAACACTTGTTGGAACTCAGCTACAGAAAGATTCGACATAGAATTGGGGTGATGATTTTCCTCACAAATATAGAATTATTATGGAAACTGATTTTTGTACACGCGAATCGGATTAAATTCGTTGCAAGAATTAGAAATTATGAGTAAGTCGAACTGGCCCTTATGGGAAATATTCATCCGCAGCAAAAGCGGATTAGCGCACAAACACGTTGGAAGTTTACATGCAGCAGATGCTAAAATGGCAATCGAAAATGCACGTGACGTGTACACGCGTCGCATGGAAGGCGTTAGCATATGGGTAGTTCCAAGTTCTGAAATCACAGCCTCTGCTCCGGCAGACAAAGACGCTATGTTCGATCCAGCAAACGACAAAGTTTATCGTCACCCAACATTTTACGACATCCCTGACGAAATCGGACACATGTAATCATGAAGAAAGAAGAAGCATTAGCGCTGCATTTAGCAGACAACAACCTTATACTCGGACAGCGCCTTTCGGAATGGTGCGGCCACGGACCTGTGTTGGAAGAAGACATTGCATTAAGCAATATGGCGTTGGATTACATTGGTCAGGCAACGTTACTTTTCAAGCATTTAGCAGAAGCGAGCGGAGATACCAAAACAGAAGACGACTGGGCATTCCTTCGCGATGCATGGGATTACAAAAATTTCTTGGCGTTGGAACTTCCAAACGGAGACTACGCCTTTACCATTGCTCGTCAGTACTTGTATTCTGAATGGTACAACTTATATCTTATTGAACTTTCTAAATCGAGTAACACCTTTCTTCAAGAATTTGCATTGAAGTCTGTGAAAGAAGTTCGTTACCACTTGCAACACGGTCGTGACTGGGTTTTGCGCATGGGCGACGGAACGGAAGAAAGTCATGCGCGCATTCAAAAAGCAGTAAACGACATTTGGAATTACACAGGTGAGTGGTTTATTCCAAATGCAAACGATACCGATCTTTCAGCAACAGGCATTTGTCCAAACGTTGAAAGCCTCCATCAAACTTGGATGGAAAATGTTCAAGCAACTTTGAATGAAGCCACTCTGCAAATGCCTGTTTCAGGATGGATGCACAAAGGCGGACGCGAAGGAAAGCACACCGAGCATTTGGGTCATCTGTTGAGCGAAATGCAGTTTCTTCAAAGAACCTACCCGAATTCAAAGTGGTAAAATGAGTTACTCGATTCAAGAAATTTGGGAGTTTCTCAAAGAAGTGGAAGACCCCGAGATTCCCGTCTTGAATGTGGTTGAAATGGGCATTGTGCGCGATGTTCAGCTTGAAGACAACAAAGTTATTGTTTTAATTACACCAACCTATTCGGGATGCCCGGCTATGCACGCCATAGAGCAAGACGTTCGCGAAATGTTGGTGGAAATGCATGTTGAAGATTTCGATGTGAAGACGATTCTTTCTCCGGCCTGGACAACAGACTGGATGACCGAAGAAGCACGTGTTAAGTTGGAAGCGTATGGCATTGCGCCGCCGCAAAAGGGCAGCGCAGATAAAAACCTTCTCATGGGTAAACTGCGCGATGTGCGCTGCCCGCGTTGCAAATCTTCGCACACCGCGATGGTCTCTCAATTCGGAAGCACCGCCTGCAAATCGCTCTACAAATGCGAAGATTGCAAAGAGCCATTTGATTATTTCAAATGCATCTGATCGACGAAGTCGAAGATTCTAGCGAAAGATGTTTCACAAGATTCTAGCGAAAGATGCTACGCAAGATTTTGACGCGAACTGCTTCGCAAGTAAAGTAAGCCGAACGTTATTGCACCATTCACAATAAGATTCTCCGCTCCCATTTCGTAGCCGAAGAACCACGCCTTACTATTCAAGGCAAGCAAATAAGTCAGCACCGGAGAGAGCAAACATATCACCACCACATTCCATTTGCTGCCTATCAATGCGCGTTGCGTAAGTATGCCGAAAGCAAACAAGCCAAGCAAGGGTCCGTAAGTGTATCCGGCCAAATCCATAAGCAGATCTACAATCGTCTTTTCATTCAACCAACGGAAATACAAGACGATGAAAAAGAACAAAACCGTAAACGCCAAATGCACGCGCTTGCGAATCTTCGCTTTCTCTTCTTCACTTTTATCCATCTTCGAAAAGCGAAGCAAGTCAATGCAAAACGAAGACGTCAATGCCGTAATAGCCCCGTCTGCCGAAGGAAACAGCGCACTCACCAATCCTACTATAAACAACAGCCCCATAATCGGAGGCATATGCTGCATAACCATCGTTGGGAAAATGGCGTCACCCGTATATGCTTTTTCCAACTGAAACTGCTGCATGTAAACGAAGAGCAACGCACCTAAAAACAAGAACATTCCAACTACAATCACCATAACTGCACTGAACGAAATCATGTTGCGCTGCGAGTCTCTTAAATTCGAAACACTGATATTCTTCTGCATCATTTCCTGATCCAATCCGGTCATGGCAATCGTAATGAATGCCCCGCCCAAAAACTGTTTCAAGAAATACTTCTTGTGCAAGACATCGCCGTTAAACACATAGGCCAAATCCAATCCGCTGGTTGCCTTCGTGCTTGAAATGGCCTGCCACGCGGCATCCCAGCCACCGAGCTGATTCAAAATATAAATCACACAACCCACCAAGGCCGACAACATAAAAAATGTTTGAAGTGTGTCTGTCCAGACAATGGTCTTCACTCCGCCGTTGTAGGTATAAGCCAAAATCATGAGCAGCGTAATTCCAGCAGTCACAGCAAACGGAATTCCCAATGCATCCATAATTAAAAACTGAATGACGTTTACCACCAAGAACAGGCGAAGCGAGGCGCCTACGGTTCGTGAAAGAATAAAAAACAAGGCGCCGAGCTCATAAGCCGGAGAACCAAAGCGTTGTTCCAAATACGAGTAGATGGAAGTCAAATTCAATTTGTAATACAGCGGCAACAAGACATAAGCTACCACGAAGTACCCTGCGAAAAATCCTAGCGCCATCGTGAAATACTGCATTCCCGCTACGCTCACCGTTCCGGGCACTGAAACAAAGGTCACACCTGAAAGCGAAGTGCCTATCATTCCGAACGCCACCAATACCCAAGAAGCGCTTTTATTCGCCTTGAAGAACGAGGCGTTGTCGGCTTTTTTAGATGTCACAACTGCCACTGCGAAAAGCGCAATGAAGTAGACAATCAGAACAGATGCAATTACCAGAGGAGACATGGTCTTTTTCTTTGCAATTAATCGATTTTTTTGAAAAGTCTTTTTCTTTATTCAAAAGGTTTCGAACAACAGCATGTAATTTCGCTGCTATGAATTCGAGTTCGAAATGGATTGAAGCAGCCGTTGACCAAATGTCTTCCTTACCGGGCATTGGACGCAAGACAGCGCTTCGTTTGGTGCTAGATCTTCTGCGCCGTTCGAACGATGAAGTGGAACGCTTCTCTTCTTCCTTTCAACTCATGAAACAACATGTTCAATTCTGTACGAATTGTCACAACCTTTCAGACGATCTGCTTTGCGGCATTTGCGCCAACGACAGAAGAGACAAGCAAACGGTTTGTGTGGTCGCCGACATTCGCGATGTGATGGCGGTGGAAGGCACATCGCAGTTTCATGGATTGTATCATGTCTTAGGCGGACTTATCTCTCCGATGGACGGCATTGGACCTTCTGACTTAACCGTTCAAAGCCTCATTGAACGCTGCGAGCGTGATCACGTGACTGAAATTATTTTCGCATTTAATGCGACTATGGAAGGAGAAACAACCGCGTTTTACATTTCCAAAAAACTACAAGCACTTCCTGTTTCCATCACCTCCATTGCTCGCGGGATTGCGGTTGGTGCAGAGTTGGAGTACACCGATGAAATTACATTGGGAAGAAGTTTGCAACAGCGCGTTCCATACGGAAAAGCAAACTCTTGATATTGTATCTTAGCCGAATGCGTTTAACCGTCATCATTGTCAACTACAACGTCAAGTATTTCCTTGAACAATGCCTCGCTTCTGTTCACGCTGCTATGCACGGAATTGAAGTTGAAGTTATTGTGGTTGACAACAATAGCGTTGACGGTTCTAATGAAATGGTACTCGAGAAATTTCCTTGGGTTCATTTGATTGCGAACAAAGACAACACCGGATTCTCTAAGGCAAACAACCAAGGTATGCGCATTGCCAAAGGCGAATACATCTTGTTGCTGAATCCAGATACCGTTGTAAAAGAAGATACGTTTTCGAAAGTCCTCGACTTCATGGATGCTCATCCGGATGCAGGCGGACTGGGCGTTACCATGGTCGATGGAAAAGGAATTTTACTTCCTGAATCGAAACGCGGACTGCCCACTCCGGAAACAAGTTTCTACAAGATCTTCGGGATTTCGAAGTTGTTCCCCAAGAGCAAAAAATTCAATCGCTACTACCTAGGACATTTGAGTTACGATGAAACGTGCGAGATTGAAATTCTAGCAGGAGCATTTATGTTCATGCGAAAAAAAGCGCTCGACCAAGTTGGGTTGTTGGATGAGGCCTTCTTCATGTACGGAGAAGACATTGATTTGAGCTGGCGCATTATTCAAGGTGGATGGAAAAATTACTTCTTTCCTGAAACAAGCATTATTCACTACAAAGGTGAAAGCACGAAGAAAGGCAGTTTGAATTACGTGTATGTGTTCTACAATGCCATGATCATTTTTGCGCGTAAACATTTTTCGGCATCGCACGCGAAATGGTTTTCGTTCTTCATTCAGATGGCCGTGTGGATGCGTGCTTCGGTTTCGATTGTGTCGCGCATTGTTTCAACCAGCGTTCTTCCTTTGGCAGATGCTGCAGTTTTAAGCCTCGGCATTTACACCTTCGCAGACCATTATTCCCAATGGCAATCGAAGAACTTCGATGGCACGCTCATGCTTGTTACTGCCAGCGTGATTACCGCATTTACGCTCATTGGAAATTGGTTGAACGGCGCTTACGACAAGCCAGTGTTTCCGCAACGAACCTTGAAACCGATTCTACTTGTCGCGGTTATTACCTTGCTTATTTATTCGCTTCTTCCCGAGACGATTCGTTTTTCAAGAATCGTCATTCTATTAAGTTCACTTTTCGCCATTCTGTCGCTTCCCCTTATTCATGCGCTTTACAGCAAGTTCGTGTCGGGTAAATGGAATTGGCAAGGCAACCCGAAAAAGAGAATTCTTTTGGTTGGATCTGAAGAAGAAGGAACGCGGGTTCAAACATTCTTGCACCAAATCGATTATCCAATTGCTTCATTCGAACAAATGAATGCGGCGAAAGCACGAAATCTTTCGTTGTTCGAATATGTTCGCATTCACAAAATTCAAGAAGTCATTTTCTGCGCGAAAGATTTAAGCAGCAGTGAAATTATTTCAGAAATGGGCACGCTCTCTTCCCTTCAACTTGAATTTAAAATTGCACCGCCCGAAAGTTTGTTCATCATCGGAAGTCAGCATATACAAAGCGCTACAGAAGGTTTCTTTGTAACCGTAAACTCTATTTCCAATACACTGAACAAACGTCAGAAAAGAGCCTTCGACTTTGTGAGTTCGTTCGTTATACTCGTTCTTTTTCCATTGGTTCTTTTCACTTCAAAACCACTTGGAACTTTCATGAATGCATTGCATGTTTTAGTTGGAAGAAAATCGTGGGTGGGATACGGAAAGGTCAGCACTGAATTCGCGAGTCAACTTCCGAAAATAAAAAATGGCATTTTAACTCCGAATAAAAACGCTCTGGTTCTAAACGAAGATGGCGTCCAACAAATGAACGCCATCTACGCAAAAGATTATTCTTGGTGGAAGGATTTGAAATCCTTCACTTCGCAATTCAAACAACTCGGGAATTAAAGTCTAATTTCCCATTTACGAATGGTCTCGCCGCTGTTCTTCATTTCAATGGTTACTTCTTCAGAGAATTTCTTGCCGTCTTTCTCAGCAGTTACGACATAGGTTTTTCCACCTTGAACATTCACACGGCAGTAACCCGCTTTGTCGGTTTCTCCGGTTAGAATTTCTCCCGTATCCAAATCTTCCACTTTCACTTTCACACCTTTAGAAGCTTTACCATTCACATCGAGAACAATGGCAATTAACTGAGCATACACGCTCTTCTCATAGCCTTCACTCATCACAGGGTAACGCGAAACATCAACTTTGTAAATGTCGCGATCTCCGTATGAATCGGGATACTCCGCAGCAATGTACATATACTTGTTATCAGAGGTTAATGAGAACGTAGACTCTTCATTCACGGTGTTAATCGGATAACCTAAGTTGATTGGCTTCGACCAAACACCGTTCACCAATTCAGTCTTGAAAATATCGTAACTACCCATTCCCAAATGTCCTGCAGAAGCGAAGAACAAGGTCTTTCCATTTGGATGAATAAATACGAATTTCTCATCGTACGGAGTGTTGATTACCGGCCCCATGTTCTTCGGCTTGCCCCAAGCGGCGCCATTCTTTTCAGAAACATAAATATCACCTCTTCCCATTCCATCCATGCGCTCACTAACAAAATACAATTTCTTTCCATCGGCAGTCTGGGAGACACTTCCTTCGAAGAACGTTGTATTGATTGACTTAGGCAAACGTTCGGCCTCGCGCCATTTTACTTCACCTTTTTTCGAAAAGAAAATATCACCTGCATTGTCACCATCGTTTTTATAGACATAGATCATAGATCCGTCTGGAACAATGCTTAAAACAGCATCGTGATAATTCGTATTCACTGAACCGGGTAACTTCTCACAGTCGCCCCACTCGCCGGTTACAGAATCAAGAACGCTGAAATAAATATCTTCATAGAATTTGAAATCTCCTTTCTCGTCGATGTTCTTACCCATGCGCTCTGGCGGAGAAGTAGTATTGTCGCGACGTGAAGTAAACACCATTAGTTTACCGTCGGCAGTGATACTTGGAGCATACTCTTCCAAACGTGTATTGATAGCGCCACCAAGGTTAGAGATGGTTACGTCTACTGGCTTTTCTATTTTGCGTATTGCAAATTCACACTCGCGAATGAATTTGTTCGCTTCATCTGCCTCGTATGTCTTCGGCTTCTCTAATTTCAAATACGCTTGGTATTCAGAAATAGCCCGATCTAAATCTCCCGTTCTGTGGTAACACTTTGCATAGAACAACGTCAATTCCTTGGTGCGTGTTCCTTTGATCTTTACGGCCTTATCCAACGACTTAAATGCATCTGGATATTTCTTCAAATTGTAATAACACTCAGCTTCACTCAATTGCGCTTTGTAGTTCATAGGGTCATTGGCCAACACCTCGCGATAAATGGTAATGGCACCGCGCATGTTGCCTTTGATGTACTCGTGCTCTGCACTTAACATCTTCGCCGCGTTAGCAGCAACATCTACATCGCCCGTAATGGTCGAATCTGTTTGTGCATTGGCCGTCACCGCAGTGAAGAGCACCAGCATTAACCAAAAAATTTTCTTCATATCATTTGCATTTTACACTTTCGAAAATAGACAATGACCTTGTAAGATTTCATTCAAATGAAACGGGTTGTGAACACCTTTCTTACCTTCGTTGTGAAAAACATTTACCATGTCAACAACCGAATCTGCAAGCCATCACAACGAACTCGAACGCAAATCCATTTCGGAATTGCTGCAAGGCATGAATACGGAAGACCGCTCTGTTCCTGAGGCCGTGGCGGCTTCACTTCCACAAATTGAAAATTTGATCGCTGAAATTGTTTCGAAAATGAAACAAGGCGGAAGACTGTTTTACATGGGTGCAGGCACCAGCGGAAGGCTCGGTATTGTTGATGCATCTGAATGTCCGCCTACTTTCGGAGTAGACTTCGGACGTGTGATTGGAATTATTGCCGGAGGCGACGGTGCCATTCGCAAGGCGGTTGAATTCGCTGAAGACGATGAAGAACAAGGCTGGAAAGACCTTCAGACTTTCAACATAAATACAAATGATGTGGTAGTTGGAATTGCTGCGTCGGGAAGAACGCCTTACGTTATTGGTGCGTTGAAGAAATGTAACGAAGAAGGCATTTCGACCGGGTGTGTGGTTTGCAACGCAGGATCGGCTGTTGCAGCTGTTTCGAAATTCCCTGTTGAAGTGGTTGTGGGACCTGAGTTCGTAACAGGAAGTACACGATTAAAAAGTGGAACTGCGCAGAAATTAGTGTTGAATATGTTGACCACGTGCACCTTCATTCAACTCGGGCATGTGAAAGGAAACAAGATGGTAGACATGCAGCTTTCCAACTACAAATTGGTTGATCGCGGAACGCGCATGGTGATGGAAGAAACAGGGTTGAATGCAGAAGAAGCGAAAGCACTTTTGTTGAAAGAAGGAAGCGTTAGATTAGCCGTTGATTCGTTGAAAAAATAACATGCACACGTTAGAGCCTTATTATAATTGGAGGGGATTGTATTGCGCTGAGGAAGATGAGCTTTCTCCGTTTTACAATCAGGAGTATTCTGAATTCGAATTCAGCAACAAGATTTACGATTTTTATATTCATCCGCAGTGGGACAACATTGGCAGTCAGACGCTGTTCGTGAAACTGCTCTTCGCCCACTACGGCGAGGGTTATGCGATAGTTGAATTGATTGGTGAATGGAATGATTTGTTGTACAACGACATTATGTTTTTAAAACGCGAATTCGCCGATCATTTAATAAACGAAGGAATTACGAAGTTCATTTTCATTGGAGAAAATGTGTTGAACTTCCACACGAGCGATGATTGTTATTACGAAGAGTGGTTTGAAGATGTGAACGATGACGACGGTTGGATTGCCTTGGTGAATTTTAGAGATCACGTGTTGGAAGATTTTTCAAAGGCTTACATTGATCAATATTTCGTTTCAGGTGGAAGTTTGAACGAAGTGAATTGGCGCACGCAACATCCGCATCAGTTCTATGAAAAAATAAGTGCAAGTGTTGTTAAACGAATAGGATAATGGAACAGAGCGAATTGTTTGAAATGAACAGAACCTCATGGAACAAGCGTGTTGCTGTTCACATGAAATCTGATTTTTATTTTTTGGAAGAATTCCTGAATGGAAAAACTTCATTGAATGAAATTGAATTGAATTTGCTCGGCGACATCCGCGGTAAATCTATCTTGCATTTGCAATGTCACTTCGGGCAAGATTCGCTCTCGCTAGCGCGCATGGGTGCTGAAGTAACGGGAGTAGATCTTTCAGACACGGCCATTGAAAAAGCGAAAGAGTTGAATACACAAATGAATTTGAACGCCGAGTTTGTTTGTTGCAATGTGTATGATTTGAAGGAACACCTCGACAAAAAATTCGACATCGTGTTCACCAGTTACGGAACCATTGGTTGGTTGCCCGATTTAAATCGTTGGGCGGACGTTGTTTCTCATTTCTTGAAGCCTTCGGGCAAATTTATTTTCGTTGAATTTCATCCGGTCATGTGGATGTTCGACAATGACTTTCAAACGTTGGGATACAATTACTTCAATGCCGGTCCGGACATCGAAACCAGCACAGGCACATACGCCGATCCCACATCCGACATTGAAATCACGTGTGCCTATTGGAATCATTCCACCAGCGAAGTCCTTACATCGCTTCTTGGACAAGGCCTTCAGCTGACTCAATTTCAAGAATTCGATTATTCTCCGTATGCCTGTTTCAAACACGCCGAAGAATTCGAACCCGGAAAATTCCGCGTCAAACATTTCGGAAATAAAATGCCATTGGTGTTTGCTTTGGAGGTGGGGAAGTAAATCTTCTCTTACCCAGAGTCGAAAGATATTTCGACCCGCATTACATGTCACGATAGCCCCGATCAGTAACCTAAAGGTTCTCTACTTGTATGTCGGACTCTTAAAACCCGGATTTCTTTCTTGACATTTTCAATTTGATAGGTAACTCTGTAACTAAAAACTATAATGAGGATGATTTTACCATTTAGATAATGCCTTAGCAGCGTCTTTATGAGAAACAAAATTTCCATTTTCAACACGCGCTACTGGCTCATCTAATTCCTTGTTGTATTGTTTACGAGTTATTCGTTCAGTATCGCTGTCAACATCCAAGAAACTTTTAATCATTTCTAACACTAGAGACTGCTGTCTGGCTGATAGAAGTGGCAGATAATTATCAACTTGTTTCTTTATTGCGGTCGTTGTCATAGTCATATATTGAGTTAACCAAATTTCGGAATAAACACTTAAATCTCAATCTTCAGTTTAGGGAGATGTATCAAACTTAAAAAACCGTCTAGAGATATTTAGACCCGACTAATCTTCCCCTCTCATACCTTTTCTTAACTTCCCTTAATTCTGAATCATCGTCGCAGACATTCGTTCAAAGAACATTCGCCCGTAGGGCATTCGTCTGAAAGACATTCTTACCTTCTCTTACCTGTGATCGAAAGACATTTCGACCCAAAGAACCCTATTCAACAATAATTTTTCTCACTTCAATTGTTCCGTCTTTTAAGTACACGCGAACAGAATACAAACCTGTTGCGAGAGCATTTACATCGATAATTACCGCGCCCACTTCAAGACTGGATTCGCTGTAAATAAGACTTCCAATTGGATTAAATAACTCAACCTTGCAGATGGAGCTTCGAGTTGTTTGCACTGCTACTCGATCGCTCGATGGATTGGGGTATACGTTCACTCCATAAGCATCTTCACTTTCCTCTTCCACTCCAACCAACTGATTGCAATCGGTCGTCTGAAGGTATTGGTCGTAATACTGTTGCACTTGGTCTGAATACTGTTTCATTTTGTAAACTGCATTTATAGAAGGACTTCCAGCAGACAAAGTATCGGAGCCTACAATACGTGCAACGGAAATACACAGCGGAACGTTGGGTTGAAGATCACCCACAAAAGTAGAAACTATCATTCGTCGATCGCCACCAGGATTTCCAACATTCTCTTCGTTCCAAACACCAGGCACTCCCACCTCACCGCTGTACATGAAAGAGGTTTGCTGCTGAGTTATTGGATTCAAAATTGAAGAACCATCAATTCGCTTTCCTTGCAAAACTCGATACGCTTGCTCGTTAGAATTAGGCGCTCCATAAACCGGGTTTGAACTATTGTAATAATAAACACTCGATGTTACCGACCTATTTAAAAATCGATAACCACAAGCCGGAACTTCATTGGCGTATCCATAGGACGAGCTCGACGGCTCATCAAAATCATCTGCATTGTATCCGAAAACTAAATTTCTCGTGCTATCACATCCAATGAAATCATCATAAGACGTTCCAACATCAAAATCTGTATGCATTCCGAAATAAAATTCGTTCAAAGGAGTTTCGTCGCGATTGACTATGCGATAATCCGTGAAGACTGAATTACTTAAAGCCGCATTGGTAGAGTTTTGAAAAAGATAGGTCATGACTGACATTTCTAAATTCGAAACTGTGCTTTCAAAATTAGAATATAAAAAAGTTGGTGAAACTTCTCTTCCATCTGAAACAATAAAAAATATTGCCTCATCTCCTTTGATTTCAGGAGCATCTCCAAATTGTGGCTCGTAGATATTGTTTCCATTCACATCGTGAAAGGGTGCAATAATATGAGGCTCTCCGTTTACAATTGAACCATTTCCTGGCCACTCTAAAATATCTATCGGAGCCGAATAATTCGCTTCGTACCAATGTTGATTGTGGTATTCGATTTCGGATTGTTTTACTTTCCATGTGCGATTGTATTTTTGTGCGAAATTGTTCGAATACGCATTGGCCAAAGGCCCAGAGTAAGCCCCATTCAAACCTGATTCGAATAATCCACCAACACCAGTGACAACATCGCCTTTCATTCCATATAAAAGCTGGTCACAGGCAAATACAATCCTTTTATTCTTGTAGTTCAGGCCAATTGGTCTAGACTCTATGTTACCGTATGCACTTTCGTACATATACGAGCCGAAAGCAGGATAAGACCTCTCAGAAACCAATTCATTTGAGATGAACTGATGCCTCCAGCCATTTTGCACTGTGCAAATCCCGCCCCAAGCGCCATCATTTGAGTTTGTTCGCCCCCTGCAGATTGCCAGCTCTTTTCCTTCGAAATTGATAACATTAACCACGTATTTGCTTAATTCGGTTTTTTTTGCGAGGTCAAAAGAATCGCCTCCCATAAAGTCAAATCCTTGAGATCGAACATGTTTCGTAAGACTGACCAAGTAGCCTCTTTGAGTTCGAAAAACATTTCCCAATTTCGTAGTGTTGAACACACTAAAATCCATATCTAAATCATCAAACACCCACTCTCCGCTTTCAGTTCTTCTAAACAAAAATTCACTGCATTTTCCGGAAACAAATAGCTGTCCGTCTATCATACTGAAACGCATCAACGAATCGCAGGCGATATCCTCCGTCTGCGTAACGCCAATAGTATCGATATAAAACATTCCTGAAAAGCCCTCTTTGATGTAAAACATTTTATCACCGAAAACTTGAGCATCTATAACAGAATCTAAATAGGATGGATAAAAACTTCCATTTTCAAAAAAGCACACTTTACTTGTAAAGTTTGAAAACAAAAAAACTTTGTTACTAAAAACGGTTCCGAAGCTAAATCTTGTATAGTCGGGATAGCCGTATTCGCTCCAAACCCCATTCTCTAATATTGCAAGATTCGCATAAGAAATATTTGTGACTGAATCTTTCTTTGTCCCCACGGCACAGAGCATTTCCGAGGTGCTGAATAGATCATACACCTTTCCATATTTCGTATCCCAATCCAAAGGCACATCGGAGAGAGTATCACCTTTCAGCACTTTCAATACAGGGTGATTCAGCGTGTCGCCGTAATTGACTGAAACAAAAAGAGAATCATGAAATGCTTCTCCGTCATTACAGAGGAAATTATCATACGAATCGTTCAAGATGTGTTGCTGGTTATTTGCTACAAAGGGCACGAGGCGTTGGGCCATCGCAGTCTGAAAAATAAAAACGAGCAAACCGAAGAGTAGAAGTCTTTTCATGTTGAGGATTTTCAACAAATAAAATCAATACTTCCTTGCCATTTTTTTTAAGATTCTTGATTTATTTCCATTCAACGAGACTGAACAAGAATGAGAATGACAAAGAGAATGAGAATGAGAATTTCGTCAAAGACATTCGCGAAGCATTAGCCGCTGTCATTAGTCTGAATGACATTCTTCCCCGGAATAAACAGCATAGAAACTACATATAAAGGTTAGTGCATTTTCCAAATCCCAGAAATATGTTTGTCTTATGGAACCAAAGCTTATTAAGTCGGAAATTGAATCGCGAATATTCATCATTCGTGGCAAGCAAGTTATGTTTGACAGAGACTTGGCTCGGTTGTATAACGTTCAAACTAGAGTTCTAAATCAAACTGTAAAGCGCAACGCCAATAGATTTCCTGAACAATTTATGTTTCAGCTAACCTCTGAGGAATTCGATAATTGGAAGTCACAAATTGTGACATCCAATTCTGAAAAAATGGGATTAAGAAAATTACCGTATGTCTTCACAGAGTATGGAGTGGCAATGTTATCAGGTGTTTTAAATAGTGAAATAGCGTTAAATATCAACATTGAAATTATCCAAACGTTTATCGATTCGCGCGCCAGCACGAAACATTCACCATCATTGCAAAGACGAGTTAGTGAAATTGAAACGAGACTTATCAATCAAGAAAACAAATTCAACGAAATTTTTAATTTCATAGCTGAAAATAAGTTTCCTCAATCGGGTATTTTCTTCCAAAATCAAATCTTCGACGCGTACATCTTTTCAAGCGAATTGATTGCAAAAGCCAAGAGATCCCTTATTCTGATCGACAACTACATAGATGAAACCACCTTACTGCAGCTTTCAAAAAGAAACAAAAGAGTTTCCTGTACCATTTACACTGAAAGGATCACAGAGCAATTGAAACTCGATTTGGAAAAACACAATGCCCAATACAAACCTATTGAAATTCGAATTCTTAAAAATTCTCACGACCGATTCATTATTCTCGATGATAAAGAACTCTATCATCTTGGCGCATCATTGAAGGATTTAGGAAAACGATGGTTTGCATTTTCTAAAATGGATGGACTAGTGTCTCAAATTCTCTCCCATCTTCATGATTAGGTAGTCGTAGACATTCGCGAAGCATTCGCCCGAAGGGCATTCGTCTGAAAGACATTTTCCCCTCTCTTACCATTTCTTAACTTCTCTTAACCTTTCTTCTCAAGCGTGACTTCAGACACCAAACCACAAAAACAGATTCACCATCTTCGCGAAAACAATCGGATATGAATGCTGAATTTTGGAATGCACGATACAGTGAAGAGGGATTTGCATACGGACAAACACCCAACGAATTTTTCAAAGAACAAATCGACAAACTTCCCGTTGGAAAAATTCTATTTCCTTGCGAAGGGGAAGGTCGGAACGCCGCATATGCTGCAGCATTGGGTTGGGAGGTTGAGGCCTTCGACATAAGCGAAGTTGGAAAACAGAAAGCCATAGATCTAGCCGCTTCATTCAACGCGAAGATCAATTATGAGATTTGTAATGTTGCCGACGCAAACTTTGAAGACTACACCTTCGATGCCGTTGTACTCATCTATTCGCATCTTCCCGAAACACTTCGTATTGAATTACACGGAAAAATAAAAAACTGGCTTAAACCAGGCGGTTTAGTTATTCTAGAAGCATACAATCCCCTTCAACTCAACAACAACTCCGGCGGACCAAAAGATCTAGACATGCTATACTCCATTGAAATACTCATGAGCGACTTCCACGGAATTCACTTTGAAATTTTAGAAGAAAAACAAGTCGAACTCAACGAAGGAAAATACCACATTGGTATTGCAGATGTGGTGAGGTTTGTAGGAAGGAAGTGATGTCTTTGACGAATGCCTCCGGCGAATGTTACGTTGTAACGAATGCCTTCGGCGATATTAATTACTCCAGCAGAAATAGGTTCAAAACAGAATAAGAATTTCGTCAAAGACATTCGCGAAGCATTCGCCCGAAGGGCATTCGTCAAAGACATTCTAGAGGGGTTTCACCCCTCTTAACATCTCTCTTTTGCCCGGCGGCCCCGCTAACCGTTCCACCACAAACCCCGCCGCTTGAAGATTGCGACGCACTTCGCCTTTCGCACAATAGGTAACGAACACGCCTCCTTCATTCAACAAATTGAAACATTGTTGCATGCGCTCCAACGTCCACAAGCCCGGCTCTACCCGAGGTCCGAATGCATCGTAATAAATGATATCGAATTTTTCTTCCGACTGAAATTCTTCCAACCCCACTTCCATTCTTGCAAATGAAAATTGTTCGTGAATCGAGATCCACTCGTTCGGCGCTGACAAATGAAATTTCATTTCCAACTGATCCGATTCATTGATTGAAAGTTCTTCTAAGATTTCCTTCGACAACGGATAAGGTTCCAATGCGCAGTAGTCGATTTTTTTTGATGCATGTTGAAGGGTTAACATAGCGTTCAATCCAGTTCCCAAACCCACTTCCAAAATGCGAATCTCTTCTTTATCGCACGCCTTCAATCCATTTTCAATAAACACATGCATAGATTCTTGAACCGCGCCGTGCGTGCTGTGATACGTCTCTTCCACTTCCGGAATAAACAACGTGAACGAGCCGTCTGCCGTTTGCAACAGTTCTCGCGTGCGCGATTTGTTCACCGCCGTTTTGTTTAAACTATTTTCTTGATACATTCACCACGGATTATTACAAGTCTATTTTTGAAATACAAATTATTGCAATGGCAAAGAAAACAAAAGCACCGGCTACAAAAAAACCGAAGAGCATCTTGAATGCGAAAAGTCACGAGTTCCTTGAGAAGTACATTAACAACATTGCTCCAACCGGATTCGAAACACCTGGACAGCAGATGTGGTTAGACTACATCCGTCCGTACATCGATACCCACATTGTAGACACCTACGGTACTGTAGTTGGAGTAATTAATCCAGATGTAAAATACAAAGTTGTAGTTGAAGCACACGCCGATGAGATCGCGTGGTTCGTGCATTACATTACTCCAGACGGATTCATATACCTACGTCGCAATGGCGGAAGTGATCACATGATTGCGCCTTCCATGCGCGTAAATATTCAAACCGCGAAAGGTTTGGTGAAAGGCGTATTCGGATGGCCCGCCATTCACGTGCGTCAAGAGAAAGAAGAAACGCCTTCCATGAAAAATATTTTCTTGGATGTGGGTGCAAGATCAAAAGACGAAGTTGAAGAAATGGGCATTCACGTGGGTTGCGTTGCAACGTTCGAAGATGAATTCATGGTGTTGAACGATAGATATTATTTGGGTCGTGCACTTGACAACCGCATTGGCGGATTCATGATTGCTGAAGTAGCGCGTATGCTGAAAGAGAAAAAAGACAAGCTTCCGTTCGGTGTGTACTTCACGAATTCTGTTCAGGAAGAAATTGGATTGCGTGGTGCTGAAATGATTGCACATCGCATAAACCCAGATGTTGCGATTGTAACAGATGTTTGTCACGACACTCAAACTCCAATGATGAGCAAGATCATGAGCGGCGATTTAGCGTGCGGCAGAGGGCCTGTATTGAGCTACGGACCTGCGGTTCAAAACAACTTGTTGAAGCACATCGTTACTACCGCTGAAAAGAATAAGATCGACATTCAGCGTGCTGCTGTTTATCGCGCAACGGGAACCGACACCGATGCCTTCGCATACAGCAATGCAGGCGTTGCGAGTGCACTTATTTCACTTCCGCTGCGCTACATGCACACGACAGTGGAAATGGTTGCTAAAGACGATGTTGAAGCGGTGATTCAATTGATCTATCATTCATTGAAAGGAATTAAGAACAACCAAGATTGGAGATACATCAAGTAATTTCAATTACGTGGAAATAAAAAAGAGGAACCGTTGGTTCCTCTTTTTGTTTGTCTATGAAATAATCTTATGCCGTTTTAGCTGCAAGTGCCGCTTTCACTTTGCCTTCGATTTCTTCCATTAATTCTGGATTGTCGTCTAGCAATTGTTTCACCGCATCGCGCCCTTGTCCCAATTTGGTCTCACCATAAGAGAACCAAGAGCCTGCTTTTTTCACAATGGCCAAATCAACACCCATGTCAATCAATTCGCCTACACGGCTAATTCCTTGACCGTAGATAATATCGAATTCAGCCGTTCTGAATGGTGGAGCAACTTTGTTCTTAACCACTTTCACTTTGGTGTGATTTCCAATTACGTTCTCTCCATCTTTCAACTGCGTTGAGCGACGAATATCGATACGAATGGAAGCGTAGAATTTAAGTGCGTTACCACCTGTTGTGGTTTCAGGGTTACCGAACATGACACCAATCTTTTCACGCAATTGGTTAATGAAGATGCAGCAACATCCTGTCTTGCTAATGGTACCTGTAAGCTTACGCAATGCCTTCGACATTAAACGCGCTTGCACACCAACGTTCGAATCGCCCATCTCACCTTCAATCTCTGAACGTGGAGTCAATGCAGCCACAGAGTCAATAACTATCAAGTCAATGGCTCCAGAGCGAATCAGATTATCGGCAATCTCTAATCCTTGCTCACCGTTGTCAGGCTGAGAGATCAAGAGGTTTTCGGTATCTACACCCAATGCCTCAGCATAGAACTTATCGAACGCGTGTTCCGCATCGATGATAGCAGCAATACCGCCCATCTTTTGACACTCTGCAATCGCATGAATGGCTAAGGTAGTTTTTCCCGAAGATTCCGGACCGTAGATTTCTACGATTCTTCCTTTCGGAAATCCGCCTATACCCAATGCAAGGTCTAACCCCAATGATCCGCTTGGAATGAATTCCATAGCTTCAACTGCGGTGTCTCCTAATTTCATTACAGCGCCCTTTCCGTAAGTCTTTTCCAACTTATCCATGGTTAGTTGGAGGGCCTTAAATTTTTCTTTATTTACTTCTGACATGTTTCTTTAATTTTTAAATGTTTGACAAATTTGTTGTGTGATCTTGTAATGTATTTACGACTTGTTATTTTTTTTCGGATAGAGGTCACGTATGATAAAAAACACCAGCAGATACAAGAATGAAAATCCGCAAGCAAAGACCAATGAATTGTCCTTAGCCGGGTTCTCAACTGTCCCTTTATTCTTCATAAAGTGATTGAACAATTCATGAGAAATAAACCAACTTAACCCAAATAAAACTGGAGCTAAACCGAGATAAATGATGTTAAAAATTTTTGTCATAGTTTTTTCGTTTCGACATAGCGAAATTGCACTAAATTTATTCATACAAAAAGAAAAATATATGCAGTTTATAAGCAAGTTATTCGTAATCGTGTTGATATTGACCACAAGCGTGGTTTCAGCACAGAACAAGAACATCCTTAAGTTGGATATTTCTTCACCAATTATGCGCACAGCCAATGTGTCGTTTGAACATCAAACGAAAGAAAGATCAAGTTTTGTAATTGGAGGTTTGTACCAAGACCAAAGCGACGGATTTGCAAGCAGCTACATTACCCGTCTTGCCATTACTCCAGAATTCCGTTATTACATGGGAAAATACAATGCTCCTGAAGGAATTTATCTTTCCATGTTTGCACGTTACCAATATATGGAGGCTCTTGAAGAGACCTATATCGGATATGACCCTATTACATACATGAGTATTTACGAATACACCAAGCGCAACATCAACACCGGCGGCGTAGGGATGTCATTCGGATACCAACGTATTTTCCAAGACAAGATTAGCATCGACGTTAACTTCGGAACCATCTGGAACAGCGGTGACACGCGCGTTTCAACAAGCGAACCATTCATTCAAGCGCCTAACGAAGCATTCCGTCCATATGTTGGATACTTCGTTCGTACAGGTGTTGCGGTTGGATTCTTGTTCTAAGAAATTTTAGAGAAATCTAGTTTATCAAAGTCGGCTTGCCAATGCAACGCCGACTTTGCTTTTTTAGTAGCGGCTCTGAACGCTTCGTAAGATGAGGAGTTCAAGATTTTTTGAATTCCTTCAGCAATGGATTTAGGAGTCACTTCTAAAACTACTTCCCCTACTTTGTACTCATTCACAATTCGCGCAGGTTCAACCAAATTGCTCACAAGCACCGGCACTCCTGCATGAATGTAGTCGAACAATTTATTTGGAAGAGATAGCGTATAGTTCATGTGCAACGGCTTGTCTAGTGAAACTCCTAGATGAACACGCTGCGTTAACTTCTTCAATTCGGAATAAGACATACGCGGAAGGACCTTCACTTTATCTTCCAAATGCAATTCAACAATACGTCTCTTCATGTTTTCTAAATCCCTTCCTGCTCCAACAATGAGCAATTGAATTCCTTCCAAATATTGAAAGGCTTCCACCAATTCCATCCCGCCTCTATCTGGATCAATGTAGGCCCCTTGAAGCACAACGGTATTCACTTCAAACAGATCAACTTGTTCCTCTAACTCTTCGCTTAAAACAGGCATGTTACGTTGAACAAACACCTCGCGCTTATACTTCGCTCGGTAGATTTCTGCTATGCTTTCATTCACCGTAATAAAAACATCTACGAATGGAATGCACCGTTCTTCAATGCGCGTCCAAATGCCTTTAATACGCTCTCTTCCCGTTAGTCCTTCCGCTTCCGTAAAATACTCATGCGAATCGTAAATGATTTTTGTTCCTCGAAATTTCTTCATGAAAACCGCTGGCCATAAGACATCCAGATCGTTCGCCCAAATGACATCGGTTTTGTGAAAGAGTAAATAGAAGAACATGCGCACATTCAGAATGACATAAAACAGCGGTCCTTTGCTGAAGAATACACGCAACCGTTTGGTAGAATAATTACGTTGAAGGGAAATGCTTTCAGGCTTTAAAACGCCTACTAATTGTACTTCCCAATTTTTATGTTGAAGGGAATCGCAAATCTTACTTACTCGTTGATCGTACGCAAGATCGTTCGAGACAAGGACCGCAACTCGCATAGCTTTAAGCCATCATATTGTTTCGAAACTTACGAAGAACTTCCTTCGTGTACAAAGGGAAATCGGCATTCATCATCCATCCGAAATAACCCGGCTCGCGCGTTAAAACATCAGCCACCTTAACTCCCTTGTGCTTTCCGAATCCGAATACCATATCGCCTTCTTCGTTGTACTGAAGATTACCAATGAGGTCTGCTCTTTTTCCATAGCTGCTCATGGTTTCTATTTCTTCTATTGAAGTTGGAAGAGCACGCTCTTCGTCTTTGTACTTTTCAAACATACCTTTAAAAACATCGTAGGTAGCTTGTGTATCTATCAAAGCCGAGTGCGCGTTCTCTAGGGTTCCGCCTGTATAATATTTGTATGCCGCCGATAAATTTCTTGGCTCAAGCTTATGAAATAGCACTTGCACATCAACCGTGTTTCTTCCATCCAACGTAAATGGAATTCCGACACGAAGAAATTCTTCTGCTAGCAGTGGAATATCGAACTTATTGCTATTGAATCCTGCCAAGTCACAACCTTCGATGAAATCATTCAGCATAGGTGCGCAATCTGAAAACAACGGCGCGTTCTTAACATCGGCGTCGTATATCCCGTGAACCATAGAAGATTCAATGGGAATTGGCATTCCAGGATTAATTAAAAACTTCGTGTCTTTAAACTCGGGTAGCGTTTCAGTTGCTCCATCTGGCATAACTTTTACAAAAGCTATTTCTACGATGCGATCTTTCGCAACGTCGGTCCCGGTGGTTTCCAGGTCAAGAAAAACCAACGGTCTCTTTAAATGAAGCATGCAGTATTCTTATTGAACTTTTACTCTGATGTATTGGTATTTCTCGTATTCAGCGCGA
>JBILOU010000138.1:0-2984 GCA_044374295.1 Flavobacteriales bacterium
AAGATACAAAGCGATGCTGATTCTATAACTCAAGCATTGGAGTCTCAGATGAACGAAGAAATGAGCAAGCTTACCGAGTAATGAAACCATTCTGCGAAGATTTATTTGGGTACAAGCGTATTCAAACGCTTCCTGTTACTATTGGTGAATTAACCATGGGAGGCGATGCGCCTATTCGTGTGCAGTCGATGACCACGGCAGACACGATGAATACTGAAGCAACCGTTGCTGAAAGCATTCGTATGATTGAAGCGGGTTGTGAGTTGGTTCGAATTACCGCTCCCAGTAAAAACGAAGCAGAGAATTTGCGAAACATTCGCGAGGAGCTTCACAAGTTGGGATATAATACTCCGCTTGTTGCCGACATTCACTTCACTCCGAATGCGGCGGAAATAGCGGCGCGCATTGTAGAAAAGGTTCGCGTGAATCCGGGCAATTACGCCGATAAAAAGAAGTTCGAAGAGATTGTATACACCGACGAATCTTACGCTGCAGAATTGAAGCGTATTCGCGATCGGTTTATTCCACTTGTTGAAATTTGTAAAGAGCACGGAACGGCGATGCGCATTGGAACGAATCACGGTTCGCTCTCTGATCGTATTTTAAGCAGATACGGAGATACCCCTGAAGGGATGGTTGAGTCGGCGATGGAATTCATTCGCATTTGTCTCGATTGCAACTACAAGAATTTAGTTATTTCCATGAAGGCGTCTAATCCGCAGGTGATGGTGCAAGCCTATCGTTTGTTGGTGCAAACGTTGTTGGAAAACGGAGAAGTTTTTCCGCTTCACTTGGGTGTTACAGAGGCAGGAGATGGAGAAGATGGAAGAATTAAATCGGCCATTGGAATTGGTGCTTTGTTGGAAGACGGCATTGGCGATACCGTGCGTGTTTCCTTAACAGAAGCGCCTGAAGCGGAGATGCCGGTGGCGAAGTTGTTGGTAGATCGTTACGCGAATAGAAATTCAGAATCTCACATTCCGAAGGAAGAAATTCCGATTGATTTTTTCGCGTATTCAAGAAGGCATACGCACGAAGTTTTAAATATAGGTGGAAAGAATGTTCCGCGTGTTTTCGCCGATTATTCAAACCGCGAGACAATAACAGCGGCTTCTCTTTTCGCAGTAGGATATGCGTATTCTGTTGATATGGACAAATGGAATTTGTCTGATTCGGCATGCGACTATTTGTTTGTTGGAAAGAACTCGGTGAATTTTGAAATTCCTGGAACCCTTGGTGTGGTTATGGAATATGAAGCATGGCTTCAGAATAAAAATAAAGAGCGCCATTATCCCGTTCTTTCATGCAGTGAGTACAATCAACCGAACGAACGTTCGGGTGAGTTGAAGTTTGTTGAAGTTGAATTGGAAGATTTAACGGAAACATTTCTTTCTGTGTTGAAGTCAGACACTACTGTTGTCTTGTTGTTGAAGACTTCGCATGAATGTGCTGTTCAACACAGAAGAACAGCAATCTTCAGATTGATGAATCACGGTGTAACCTGTCCGGTTGTGCTTTCATCGAAGTATGATTTAGACGAAGAAGCCTACACGCTTTATTCGTCGACCGACGTGGGAGCATTGCTGTTGGACGGAATGGGCGACGGCGTTCTTATTTCGAATACGCATTCGTCGTTGGCGAAATCGAACGCGATAGCGTTTGGAATTCTTCAGGCAACTCGCACGCGTATTTCTCGCACTGAATACATTTCTTGTCCGAGTTGCGGAAGAACGCTTTTCGATCTTCAAGAGACTACGGCAAAGATTCGTTCACGCACTTCGCATTTGAAGGGTGTGAAGATCGGAATCATGGGTTGCATAGTAAACGGTCCTGGTGAAATGGCAGATGCCGATTACGGATATGTTGGAACAGGTGTAGGTAAGATCACGCTATACAAAGAGAAGAATGTCGTAAAGAAGAACATCGACGAAGACCAAGCTGTTGATGAGCTTATTTCGCTCATTAAGGAATACGGCGATTGGGTTGAACCCTGACGCAGAGCGTAGATGCTTTGCAAGATTCTTCGAAAGATGTTTCACAAGATTCTTCGAAAGATGCGTCGCAAGATTTTTCAAAAGGTATTTTTGCGAAGCAATCTTACACAGTATCTTACGAAGTATCTAGGATATTACCCTAACATCTTTCAAGAACCGTCTGGCAATATCCTTAGCTTCTTCCAGATTCAAATTACACACTGTAATGTGTCCCATTTTTCGGAAGGGTTTGGTGTCTTCCTTTCCATATAAATGAACATAAGCACCTTCGGTGTGAAGGACTTCTTCTATGTTTTCGTAGCGCGCTTTTCCTTCAAATCCTTTTTCCCCCAACAGGTTAATCATAACTGCTGGCGTGCGCAGACCGGTGCTACCTAAAGGCATGTTCAGGATAGCACGAAGGTGCATGCCGTATTGCGAAACGAAGCAAGCTTCTATGGTGTGGTGACCGCTGTTGTGCGGACGAGGCGCAATTTCATTCACCAATAAATTTCCGTCGGCAGTGAGGAATAATTCAATGGCCAAGAGACCCACATGCTGAAGCTTATTGGCAATATCTGAAGCAATTTTTTTCGCGTTGCCTTCAACGTCTGTGTTGACATGCGCTGGAGAAAAAATGAATTCTACCAAGTTCGCTTCCGGATTGAATTCCATTTCAACCAAAGGGAAAGTGGCTATTTCTCCGCTTTCATTTCGAGCAACAATCACTGCAAGTTCTTTCACGAAAGGAACAAATTCTTCAAGCACACTTGGTGCATTGAAAGCCGCGTTAAACTCGGCTTCTGTGCGAAGCGGTGTTACGCCTTTTCCGTCGTATCCGCCTTTGCGAAGCTTCTGCATGAACGGTCCTTTTTCTTTAAACAACAACGCATCTTCTGCGTTATCTATTAGGTGGAAAGGAGCGGTTGGAATATTATTCGCTTTGTAAAATTGTTTTTGAAGTCCTTTGTCTTGAATGGTGCGAAGCGCTTGTGGCGTTGGAAATACTTT
>JBILOU010000070.1:0-10388 GCA_044374295.1 Flavobacteriales bacterium
AGATATCTACCACAGGGCCAATAATTTGAACTACTTTACCATTTTGAGTTGACATAGAAAGATGTATTCAGGTTGAATTTCGGGCGCAAAAGTAATACAGGAAGTCCAATTTTCTACTGAAAAATGTCTCGAATTGCCATTTTTTATTTTTCGACTTGAAAAACGAGGGCTAGGCAATAATTCCGAGCAAACTCCTTTTAGCAGTTCGAACCACTTGCAAAAGACCTTACTTTTGCACCATCATTGACCAAAGCATGAATAACCAAGGAAATAATTCTGAAGAATCTCTAAATTCTTCGAATCTTTTAGTTGTTGTCTTCAAGTGGAGAAAACATCTTTTTATTGTAACAGCGGCAGCAGCTATTATTTCTGCAGCAGCTTCTTTCATTATTACTGAAAAATACAAAAGCACCGTTGTGCTTTTCGCTTCGCAGCAGCACAGCTTCGGGGAACAACTTTTAGAAGACGTAAAGAAATCTGACGTCCTTGCTTACGGGGAAGAAGAAGATGCCGAGCGTCTTATGCAAATCATTAACTCAGATCAGGTTCGAGGAAGAATTATTGAAAAATATAACTTGTGGGAAGTATACGACATTGCGAAAACAGATCGCGGTGCTAATACTTTAATTGGAAAAGAATACAACGAAAACGTATCTGCCGATTTAACTCGCTTCGGATCCATCGAAATTACCGTACTCGACGCGTCTCCAGAACGCGCTCGTGACATTGCGAACGACATTGCCCAGTTGACAGACTCTGTTAGCAATCAGATGCGAAGCGACCGCGCTATGTCGGCCTTCTTGTATGCTAAATCCTCATTAGAAACCCTTCAAACTGAAATAAAAATTCTTGAAGATTCTATGCAGTACCTCCAAGAAAAAGGAGTGTACAGCTACAAGGACCAAATTGCTTATTTGACTGAACAATACGGAACAGCTATCGTTGAAGGACATCCAGATCGTGCGCAAGAAATTAAGGCTCAGATGGACTTCCTATCGAAATACGGAACACGTTATAAGAAGATTGAAAGTGAAATTGATGGTGGCTACGAGAAGATGCAAATTTTGAGAAAGCGTTATGACTTGATGAAAATTGACGTTGAATCAGACATCTCTTCTCACCTCGTTGTGGATAAAGCAGCTGCAGCGGATAAGAAGTCTTATCCTATTAGATGGCTTATCGTTGTTGTTAGTGCCATGGCCACATTTGTCTTCGGTGTGGTTGTGATTTTAGTACGCGACAATATTGAAAAGTTGAAAAAGGCATAAGCAGTGAAATCTTTCACAGCATTCATTCAAAATAAACCCATCATTTTTTGGGGGAGCTTATTCGCCTTAACGCAAGGCATTGCTGTTGCCTTTGAAATTTACCTACTCTTTATCTTACCAGCTGCATTATTTGCACTATGGCTAGCCATTCACAAAATTGAATGGATTTGGTTCTTCAGTGTAATGGCGACTCCTTTGAGCA
This sequence comes from Flavobacteriales bacterium, assembly GCA_044374295.1. Lineage (GTDB taxonomy): Bacteria > Bacteroidota > Bacteroidia > Flavobacteriales_D > Sanyastnellaceae > CAIZGX01. The sequence continues at coordinate 1,471 of JBILOU010000070.1, forward strand.
TAAATCTTGAAGAAATGGAAGTGGCGCACATTGGCATGTACCTGCCCACTGAACCTATAATAGCAGCGCTTCTGCTGCTCATGATTTTTAAAATACTTTCTGTAAAAAGTGTAGATCGAAGAATTTTCAGCCATCCGTTTACATATATCATTGGGTCTTATCTGTTGTGGATGGTTTTCACTGCGGTGACCAGTGAATATCCATTGGTGTCATTCAAATTCATCGCAACACGCCTTTGGTTTATTTCAGGCTTTTATTTGTTAGGCGCTCATCTCTTCCAAGACCTTTCCAACATAAAAAAGTTCTTTGCAAGCTACCTAGCGCCATTGTGCATTGTTATTCTTTACACGGTTACAAGGCACGCCCAATTCAATTTCGATAAAGAAAGTGCACACTGGGTTATGGAGCCATTGTTTAAGGATCACACAAGCTACGGAGCAGTATTAGCTATGTTCTTCCCTGTTAGTATTGGATTGCTCTTCGTGAAAAAGAAAAGTCCACTTGTAACGTTCTTGATTTATTCCGCACTTTTCATTTTAACCATTGGACTGGTTTTATCATACACCCGCGCTGCATGGGTTTCCGTGGTGGTTGCATTTGGGATATTCATTGTGATGATGTTGCGCGTTCCTCTGAAGTATGTGTTTTATGGAACGGTCATCTTCGGAAGTATACTTCTTTTTTCGTGGGACAATATTCAACAAGAACTTGGTCAGAATAAGCAAGAAAGTAGTGATAAGTTGGATGAGCACGTTTCTTCTATTTCCAATGTGTCTTCCGACGCTTCCAATCTAGAACGCTTGAATCGTTGGCACTGTGCCATGGAAATGTTTCGAAGAAGACCCATTACGGGTTGGGGACCCGGAACCTATCAATTCGTTTATGCACCATTTCAACAATCAAAAGACCGCACAATTATTAGCACAAATAACGGCGATGGAGGAAACGCGCACAGCGAATATCTCGGGCCATTGGCTGAGCAGGGTGTTTTAGGAATGTTGCTGTTCATCTCGATTTTCGTTTATACGCTTATTCTCGGATTTAAACTGTTTTATGCCGCGGTTGAAAAGGAACATCGTGTAATCATCATTAGCGCCTTCTTGGGGCTCCTAACCTACTTCGTTCATGGAACATTGAACAACTATTTAGATACCGACAAAGCTTCCGTTCCGTTTTGGGGATTCATAGGAATACTTGTCGCGATGGACCTCTTCCACGTAAAGAAAAAAGAAAATACTATTTCCAACAAATAGCAAGAATTGCAACATCGTCGTTGAAAAGGCATTCGCCCCGGAAATTATTGGCAGCCGTTTCAACTGCAATGCAAACGTCTTTGGCGTGTGTTCCAATTAGATTTTTTTCAATGCCTTCCATTTCGAAATAATCTCCTTCAGCATTGTTCACTTCAACAAGTCCGTCTGTATAGCCCAGCAATACATCTCCCGAGTGAATTTCAAGCTTCACTGAACTCACCTTCGGCAATTCGGGAAGCATTCCCAATCCAATAGTTGTCGCACCGAAATGTTTGAATTCAACTCCAGTTTTGAATACAGGCGCATTGTGTCCACAGTTGACGTATTCCAAATCTTGACTTTCCGAATTATAGACTGCCAAGAAAAATGTGATGAATTTCTCTCCTTGTGCAGCATCCCAAACGCGCCTGTTTAATTTATTGGCAAGGGTTGTCAAGTCCGGACGTTTCTCTTCAAAAGCGTTTCGAACGTATGCTTGGAAATTCGACATTAAAAAAGCTGCAGGCATTCCTTTACCTGAAACATCTCCTAAACAAAATACCCACTCGTGTTCGTTAATTTGAAACACATCATAGTAGTCTCCTCCCACTTGCTGATGCGCTCTGTAGATACCTTGAACATTCCATGCAGCTGTATCTGGAAAATGACTCGGCAAAAGCAATTGTTGCATTTCGGCTGCGAGTTCCAACTCCTTTTTCAATCTTTCTTGTTGAACCAAATTAGTGAGCAACCGTTTGTTTTCGAGAGCAACACTCAACACCGACGTCAAGGTTTGAAGGAATCGCATGTGCTTTACAGTAGGACTAATTCCTCTTGCATCTTGAGCATTATCTCCGGCAAGCACAATAGCAAGCGGTTGATCGTTGTGCATTACAGGAATAACCACGTCGAATGACTCGCGCGAAGCATCCTCCGAAAGCGTGACACCTTTATTTGAATGAAAAAAGTCGTCGCCTGGAATAACGAATTCCGAAACATTCATCTCACCGTATTGAAGCAAGCATTGCCAATCTTCTCGTTTTACATAGAGCGCCAACTTCTCAATTCCTAAATGGGTCTGCAAAATATTTTGAAATTGGAAAATCAAATCCTGCTCCGAATTATTTGCATTAATAGCTTCGGTGAGTTCGAGTAACGCGTTCAATTTGAAATCGCGTTGTTTAATTTTCGATGAGAGTCGCTCAGTATTTGACATCTTTGCAAAGTAACAACAAAGTATTCAATGCGCATTGCTTTCACGGGTCCAGAATCAAGTGGAAAAACTACCTTTTCCAAATGGCTTTCATTAGAGCTTTCCAATTCTTTCTATGTCCCCGAATTCGCACGCGAATATCTTGAAGAAAAGAATATTACCCGAGCAAGTGAAGGTGACTTCAAATCAATTGTAACCAAACAGTGTGCGCATTTCAATGAACGAAAATTAAACGTTCATGAAATTTTCGACACAGATATTTTTGTGCTTCGCATTTGGAACGAAGAAGTCTATCAGTTGAAATTAACTGAACTTGAAATTCTTCCAACATACAAAATGGACATTCACTTTTTGTGCGCGCCAGATATTGAATGGGAAGAGGATCCATTAAGAAGTACGCCTATTCTATCTGGGAGATTAAGACTATTTGAAAAATACAAGTTGGAGCTTCAAAATTCACAGGTAAAATTCATCGTTCTATCGGGAAGCCAAGATGAGAAAAAATCAATCATTCTATCCTCGATTGAAAACCATTCTTCTTGAAATTAATTTGGCGATAAGGACACCGGTAACATCAGCGACCACATCAAACCAATCGAAAGAACGATCGGTTGTAAAATAGAATTGATAATATTCTAAAAGAACTCCGGCGAATATCCAAACGAAAGCTGACTTCATTCTTCCCCATCCAGAAAATATCGCCAAGGCAGAACCAACGAAAAACAAGAATGCATGAACAATTTTATCCGGACCCAAATTTTCCCAAAAAGAAATTTTAGGAAATGACTTGCTCGACATGGCGTGTAGGCCAAAAACAACAACTGCCCACAAGATGAGAGCAGCTGTCCTGTATTTTTTTGGAAGATTAACCAACCAAAGCTTCATAAGCTGCAGCGTCCATTAATGAACTTAAATCTGCTCCTTCTGATAATTTCACTTTAATCATCCATCCGTTTCCGTAAGGATCGTTGTTTACGTCTGCAGGGTCAGCTTCCAATCCAGCGTTTACTTCAACCACAGTTCCTGAAACGGGCATGAACAAATCGCTCACGGTTTTAACAGCTTCAACTGTTCCGAAAATTGCATGTTCTTCAAGGCTCTCACCTTGTGTTTCAATTTCAACAAATACGATATCACCCAATTCGCTTTGTGCGAAATCTGTAATGCCAACAGTAGCTATATCGCCTTCGATGCGAACCCACTCGTGGTCTTTTGTGTACTTTAATTCAGCTGGAAAATTCATTGTTTTCAATTTATGTGGAACAAAAATAAGGGAAGTTTGAAGTGGAACAATTAAAAATAAGCCTAACTTTCACCCACAGTTTATGAAAATGGAAATTACTGCATATGTTGTTTTCTTGCTTCTCGCTATTGGCATGGCCTCGGGAATGCTCAGCGGATTTGTTGGTGTTGGCGGAGGCCTTATTATTGTCCCTGCACTAGTCTACTTTCTTGGTTATACGCAGTTGCAAGCGCAAGGAACAAGTCTGGCTGTGCTATTGCTTCCGGTAGGATTCCTTGCCGTTATGCATTATTACAAGCAAGGAAACGTGAACACCACAGCTGCTTTGCTTATTGGCGCCGGATTTATTTCAGGTGCACTTTTCGGAAGCAAGTTCGCGCACAACATTCCTATTGCGAAAGTGAAATTCGGATTTGCACTCGTTATGCTTCTTGGAGCACTGAAGCTCCTTTACGAATCAAGTAAAGTATTGTTCAGTTCGAATTAATTCAAACCGTAAATTCTCTCCATTACTTTTCCAAATGAATAAATATCTTGGAAAGAATTGTACATTGGAACTGGCGCCATGCGAATGATGTCTGGTTCGCGCCAATCGACAACTACCCCTTCCTTAGCCAAAACTCCAACAAACTCTTTTGTTCTTCCTTCCAAGCGAATAGAAAGTTGACAACCTCTTTCATTCGCGTTGCGCGAAGTCAATTGTTCAACAGATACTCCTTTCGCTTTCAACTCATCGAAAATGAATTCCAAGTAAGCGGTTAACTCCTTCGATTGAGCGCGCAAATCATCCATTGACGTGCGGTCATAAAGATCCAACGCAGCACGATGAGCAGCCATGCTCAATACCGGAGCGTTGCTCATTTGCCATGCTTCGGCTGAATGCGTTGGATCGAAATTTTTCTGCATCAAGAATCTTGTCTCTGCCTTATTTCCCCACCAGCCTGCAAGACGCAATACTTCTTCTCCGTGATGGCGTTCATGCACGTATACTCCAGATACTCCGCCTGGACCGCTATTCAAGTATTTATAACTGCACCAACAAGCAAAGTCAATGTCCCAATCGTGCAATTTCAAATCGATATTTCCTGCCGCATGCGCCAAGTCTAATCCAACTTTAGCACCTACTGCATGTCCTGCTTTTGCGAGCGCTTCGCAATTAAAATATTGTCCGCTGAAATAGTTCACTGCGCCGAAGCAAACAACAGCAAGCTCTTCACCCAACTCGTTAATCTTCGCAAGAATATCTTCTTCGCGAATCAAAACTTCTCCTTCCCGCGGCTGCATTTCAACTAATACATCATCTGGATTTAATCCGTGCAACTTCGCTTGCGATTCAAAAGCATATCTATCCGAAGGAAAAGGCTTATACTCGAATAAAATCTTGTTGCGTTTTCCGGAAGGACGATAGAAACTAATCATCATCAAATGCAAATTCACAGTGAGTTGATTCATTGCAACTACTTCCGAAGTCTTTGCTCCAACAATTCGAGCCAACGAATCGGTTAACACTTCGTGATAATTGAACCAAGGACGCTTCGCATCGAAATGTCCTTCCACACCGAACTTTTCCCAGTCACTCAACTCTTGAAGCAAATACTCTTTCACACCTTTTGGCTGAAGTCCCAATGAGTTACCTGTGAAGTATAGCATGGGAGCTCCGTTATGTTTCGGAATGAAGTATTCTTCGCGCAAAGATTTTAACGGATTCGATTCGTCTTTCATTTTCGCGAACTGCTCTGTGTTCTCCCAAGCTCCCATAGTTTGAATTATTTGAACGCAAATTTAGTGGAAGGTTCGTGACTATCTTTGTATGACTTCATGATAAAAGCGAGTTCTTACATATTTATTTCGTGCCTATTCGCTTTGCTTATCCATTCATGCAAAAATGCTTCTGGTGAAAATTCTAATTTGGAAAAACAAAAAACAACTCCAACAAAAAAGGAAATCACCTATTTCACATCGTTAGTCGACACAAGCTTTTCCATTGAATCGAAAAACGATTCCATTCAAAACATTCAAGATTTATATTTCGAAATAGATGAAGAAAATCCTGAGGGTATCTTCACCTTTCGAGGGGGGAATCAGCGCAACTCTCCCGTTCGCGGAAGTCTTTCCTTTCAACCAAAAAAAATAATTAAAAGTTGGTCATTTCAAACTGCCATAGATACGCTGAATGGACCCTTCGGTTATTGGGGTGGCGGGGCTGGATGGACAGGCCAACCACTTGTTGTGAATTGGAGTAAATCGGAAATCGCTCAATTGAATAATCTGAATCCGAAATTTCTTTCGAAGAATGAATTGAAGGAAATCATTCAAATTTCTTTGTCTGGAAAAATTTACTTTCTCGATTTTGAAACAGGAGCAGAAACGCGCCCGCCCCTTTTCATTCGAAACCCTATTAAAGGTACTCCGAGTATAGACCCGAAAAACAAAGATTTACTTTTTGTTGGACAAGGCATTCCGCATCGTGGCAATATGGCATGGAGAGTCTTTCACTTGAAAAAACAATCGCTTCTTCACGAAGAGATTTTACCTTCTGCTTTTTCGCTTCGAAAATGGGGTGCGTGTGATGCTTCGCCGTTGCTAGACACTTCGAGCACGACCCTCATTTGGCCGACAGAATCGGGCGTGATTTATAGAACCAACTACAGCGACACTTCGTTCAGCGCAATTGATCAATTCCGATATAGACTTGCCGCTTCAGCGCATCAGGGAATTGAATCGAGTCCATGCGCCTACAAGCAATTGGGATATTTCACCGATAATGGGGGCAATGTTTTTTGCGCAGATTTACGCACCATGCAACCGCGCTGGCACTTCTTCAATACAGATGATTCAGACGCATCACCTGTGCTTTCAATTGAAAAAGACAAGCCCTTTATTTTTATTGGAAATGAAGTAGACAAGCAAGGTCCAAAGGGATTCGGATACTTGAGAAAATTAGACGGATTAACAGGGAAGGAAGTGTGGCGATTTGAAAAAGAATGTTACTCTTCTGTTGGAGAAAAAGTAAACAATGGCGGTGTCCTTGCAACAACGCTTATCGGAAAGAATCAGGCTTCAAACATTGTCTACACCATTTTCTCTAGAACAACTGTAAACGGTGCTGGTGAGTTGATTGCGCTAAACAAGGAAACTGGAACACAGATTTTCAAAGTACCTTTTCTTCAATACAGTTGGGTTTCTCCAATAGCCTTGTACGACAAAAATGGTTATCCTACTTTGTTCGTTCCAACAGTTGGAGGTGTTATTTATTTAATTGATGGAATGAATGGAAGTATCCTTTATTCCCAAAACTTCGGATGTACGTTTGAATCTTCCCCCATTGCTTGGGGAAACAGAATTATTCAACCCGCTAGGGGCAACAAAATTTTTAGTTTTATTCTTGAATGAAAAAGTTAACAGCGCTATTCCTTTGCTTATCCATAATTGCAATTTCTTTCGGGCAAAAATCGAAATTAATTAAAGTTGAAAACTCAAGAGCACCATACCATTACTGGTGTTACGAACCTGAAAATTACAATGCTCAAAAAGACAGTGCTTGGCCTGTAATTGTGTTCTTGCATGGAAGAAGTTTGAGTGGTACTGATTTGGAAATTGTGCGCTCGTACGGACTTGTTCACGAACTTGACAAGGGTAGAAATTTTCCTGCTATCATCATTGCTCCGCAAGTCAAGAAAGGAGAATCTTGGGAGCCTTCAAAAATTGTTGCATGCATTCGTGAATTAGAAAAAACGCATCGCGTCGATACCTCTCGAATTGCAATCACCGGAATGAGTTTAGGCGGATATGGCACCTTGCATACAGCAGGTAAATATCCTGAAATATTCTGCGCCGCAGCGGCATTTTGCGGAGGTGGAAGTGCGAAAGATGCTTGCCGTCTTTCAACGATACCGGTATGGGTGGCGCATGGAAAACGTGACAAGGCCGTTCCTTTTGGAGAGTCCTATGAAATTGTTGAGCGCATTAAATCATGCGACGGACAAAACGTTAAGTTCACTATTTTCGAAACACATGATCACGGTGCGTTGGAACGCATGTTTAGAACCGAGGAACTATACGATTTTCTTTTAACCAATAAAAAAGGGAAGCCAACTTACTTCCCTCCTTTCAATAAGAAATCGTTGAATTAAACCAACGTGTTTGTTTCAGTATTTGGGAAAATAACCCACGGTTTAAATGTCTTTGCCTCTTCGAATTCAAGATGAGCATAAGAACATACAATTACTATATCGCCGACTGTGCATTTCAATGCAGCAGGACCATTTAGGCAAATTACTCCGCTTCCTCTTTCACCAACAATGATATAGGTTTCAAGACGTTCTCCGTTGTTGCAATTCAAAACTTGAACGCGCTCACCCTCGATCATATTCGCAGCCTCCAATAGAATTGGATCTATTGTTATGCTACCTATATAATTCACATCTGCCTCAGTTACAGTTACTCGGTGAATTTTCGACTTTAAAACCTGAATAATCATAGGCGGCAAATTTAAACTTCATTTTTCATCTTAGCGGCATAATTATGAGAAAGATTTCGAATATTCTATTGAACTGCTGGTTTCCTCGTGTATGCAGCGCATGTCATCGCAGCCTTTCAGCGAAAGAAGAAGGGGTTTGTTTCTATTGTCAACAATACCTTCATTTAACCAATCACTTCATTCGAAAAAACAACATGCTCTATTTACAATTGGGTTATCGAATGAACCTTCATAGCGTCCAATCGCTGTATTTCTTCCAACCTAAAAGCATTGAGCAACGAGCCATTCATGAATTGAAATACAAAAAGAACATGCAAGTGGGACATTTCTTTGGAAGAGAGATGGGCAAACGAATCGCAACAACGAGCTGGCTTCAAGACGTGGATATATTAGTCCCCATTCCCATTCATTCTTTGAAAGAAAGAGAACGTGGCTACAACCAAGCACAGGTATTGTGTGAAGGAATATCCGATGAAACCCATCTCCCAATTCTGAAAATTCTGAAAAAACAAACGTCTGGAAAAGGCGCCACGAAAGGCAATCGCATGGAGCGTATGAATAGTCGAAAAATAGATTTTCAAATAGGCGCACCTATTCCCTTGTCTACTAAGCACATTCTTATTGTTGACGATGTCATCACTACAGGCGCAACGCTTGAAAGTGCTTTTCATATTCTCCGAAATCAGTTTCAAGGCAAAATTTCAGTTGTCTCTATTGCTCATACCTTTTAATCCTATCTTTGAATGCTTT
>JBILOU010000071.1:0-10263 GCA_044374295.1 Flavobacteriales bacterium
TCAACGCTATTCCTTGCCACAATTGCGGGGCAATATCAATCGTCGCACCTGCAAACGCTTCTACTTCTTCGGCTATGTCTAGCGTAATGAGTTTACTATTTGCAACTTTGTTTTCTATCATGGTTCAAAAGTACTTGATTCTGATGAAAGATGTTGCACAAGGTGCTATGTAAGATTTTTCAAAAGGTGCTATGCAAGGAGCCTACGGCTAGGTGATGCACTTGCGAAGCACCTTCGAAACGACCTTGTTTCGCATCTTGCAACACATGCCTCGCATAACTTATATGAAATACGCATAAGACTTTCTTCCTACCTGCAATAAAATTTGCTTCAACAAATTTTGTAATGTTATCTATTTAGTTAACTTTGTATGGGAGAAAAAATTAGAAAAACAATCTTTTATAAGGATTTCGGAAAATCATTTATTCGAAAACAACCGGTTCGAGTAAAAGAGAAAATACTTTGGACACTTGACGTAATTGAGAGTCATGAAACAATTCCGAAACAATACCTTAAAAAGATTATTGGGACCAAAGGATTGTATGAAGTGCGAATAGCTGCAGATGGCAACATCTATAGATTGTTTTGCTTTTTCGAAACAGAAAGAACAATAGTTATCTGCAATGGCTTTCAGAAAAAAACGAACAAAACTCCCTATGACGAAATTACTAGAGCGTTAAGAATAATAAAAGAATACTACGATGAAAAAGAATAACAACACAACAAGTTTAGAGGATTTTGTAACGGAAGAATTCGGTGCAAAGGGAACGGCATCTAGAAAAAAATATGAAAAAGGACTGAAAGTGTTCAAACTGGGATTGATGATAGAGCAACAACGAAACAATTTGAAACTTACACAAGACCAGCTTGCGGCGAAGTGTGGGACGAAGAAAAGTTATATTTCAAGAATTGAAAATGAAGGTTCAGACATTCGACTTTCAACCTTAATGAAAATTGTTGAGGAGGGATTGGGAGGACGGATTGAGATTGTTTTTCCGAGAAAAAAAACACCGAAGTGATGACACTCTTCGAGTGATGACGATTTTCAATCGATGACGAACAAGTTCGATGACCGCTTCGCGGACAGTTGTCACGAAGTGTCATCGCGGAGCGTCATCCGGAACGGTCATCACATGAAATGTGTCATCGGCTCCGCCGTCATCCTTCGAAGAAGGTCATCCACGCAGTGGTCATCACATGAAATGTGTCATCGCGAAGCGTAACGCTCGCTAACAAAACTCCAATTCACAACCGTGAAAATAGCAGTCAGATAATCTGCCCGTTTGTTCTGATATTTCAAGTAATAGGCGTGTTCCCAAACGTCGATGCCGAGGATGGGAGTGCCTGGTTTGTCTACTACTTTCGACATGAACGGATTGTCTTGATTGGCGGTTGAAGTAACGAAAAGCCCGCCCTCATCGTCTTTACACAACCACACCCAGCCGCTACCGAAGCGTGCTTTGCCCTCGTCGGTCATAACTTTCTTCAAATTCTCCATGCTTCCGAAGTCGAGCTGAATAGCGTTTGCTAACGCTGCACTTGGTTCTCCGCCAGTGCTTGGAGCTGATAGGCAATTCCAGAAAAAAGTATGATTGAAATGTCCTCCTCCGTTGTTGCGAATGGCCATGTCTTCCGGATCTACTGCTGCGCACAATTGCTCAATGTTCAACTTCGCGTACTTCTGATTCGCTTCAACCTTCATGGCTGTATTCAAATTCGTTACGTAAGCAAGGTGATGCTTGTCGTGGTGAATGTGCATGGTCTCTGCGTCAATAGCGGATTCCAAAGCCTCATAGGCGTATGGCAATTCAGGAACAGTCCAGTCTTGAGCGAAGCTCATTGTTCCACAAAAAAGAAAACCTACAGCAAGCAACAAATTTTTCATAGTCAGCGTTATTGATTCGTTCGAACAAAGGGTTGTGAGTTACTTCACAAGTCCTTCCCAAAAGTAGTTCATACACCGTGTACTTTTAAACTAAGAATGGAAGAAGTAAAAGAATTAGAAGGAGGACCTGTTCTTCAGGAAAAGAAACAACCGTCGAAGCGCTTCAAGTGGATCAAGCGCATCTTCGTTGGGTTGCTTGCCTTGGTTGCGCTTTTATTCTCTGGGTTGGTGATTGCCGTTACGGTTTACGAAGATGAAATTGTGACCTACGCCCTTCAAACCGTACAAGGAAATTTAAAAACAAAGTCGAGCATTCGCGAAGCAGATTTAACACTTTGGAACAACTTCCCTTCCGTTTCCATTCGATTCAAGGATGTGTATGTGGAAGAGAATTCGAAGACGCACGACACCCTCTTATTCGCGAAAGAATTGTACTTGTCATTCGACATTGTAGATCTCTTCAGCGGGAAGTATAACATAGATGAAATTGAAGCCAAAGACGGTTCCTTCAACATGCGTGTAGACCGCAAAGGGCTTGTGAACTGGGATGTGTGGAAGCCCGACACTTCTTCCACCCCAAATGAAAAATTCAGAATTCATTTGGAAGATATTGTGGGGGAAAATATTTCCTACCTCTACGAAGACGAGCAAGAAAAAACATTCATAGATGTAAAGTTGAATGAACTTCAAGCTTCTGGAAAATTCACTGAAAAACAATTCATTCTCGACATTGAAACGAAGGCCTTCATGAATGTGCTCTACGCCGGTGAAACAGAGATGCTGCGCAAGCGGAAGATTGGCCTCGATTCAGAGATGCAGGTGAATCTCGATAACAACACCTTCGTGATTCAAACAGGCGAATTGTTGTTGGAAGAAGTTCCGTTGAACGTTACTGGAAGCTTGGATTACGGGGAACATCCGAGCATTGACCTGCACATTGCAGAAACAGCATTGGAGTTGAAAGAAGGGATTTTGTTACTTCCGAATTCCATGCAAGTGCAGTTTCAACCCTATGCTCCTTCGGGAAATGTGAAATTCAATTTCGACATGAGCGGTCCGTTCGACAACTTGGCAATCTCTTCTAAATTTTCAGTGAAAGACGGTGAGTTGGTTGAAATAAATTCGGGCGTTGATTTGCACTCGATTCAACTCGATGCGAATTATGTGTTGAAGGAAGGTACCGACAGTGTGACCATTACCAACTTCCAATCTGTATTGGGAACTGGGACGTTGAGCGCAAATGGAAGCATTCGCAACTTGAACGATCCTGTGTTGAATCTCGCAGTGAATGCGGAAACCAACTTGGGCGATGTGAAAGGATTCTTCGGATGGGATTCTTTAGCGGTGTGCGACGGACAAATTTCTGCGCAATCTACTATACAAGGCAAGATCGCTTTCCAAGAAGCCGACAGCACCTTCGATTGGTCGCAACTGCATTTGAACGGAAGAGCGCAAGTGACAGACGGCAGCTTTCAATGGGCGACCTCGAATGGACTTTTCAAAAACATTAACGGAGTCTTTTTGCTGAACGGATCCGATGCGCGAGTAGAGCAATTGAACTTCAACATAAACGATAACAACTGTAATTTTTCGGGCGATTTTTATTCGATCATCCCCTTCTTCACCACAGACAATTCGGTGCTTACCGTGCAAGCAAATTTGTATTCCAACAGATTGGACCTTGAGAAATTGCTAAGCGCAGCGGGCTCTTCCGACAGCGAGCTTCAAATAGCGCTGCCCACAACCGTGAAGTTAAATCTAACCACGCAGATAGACCAGTTCTTGTTTAAGTCGTTCAACGCTTCCAACATAAAAGGAACTGTGAACTACGCGAATGGAAGTTTAACCATTTCTCCGTTGAGCATGAACCTTGCGAACGGTAGTCTAGCCGCCGACTTCAACTTGTTTCCAACAAGCAACGGGCAGTTCGGTGTGACGTGCACGGGAGCGTTGAATAACATAGACATTCAGCAATCGTTTTTGCTGTTCGATAATTTCGGACAATCGTATTTGACGCAAAACAACATCAAAGGAAACGCTACCGTGTTAGCCGATTTCCAGACCACATTGGCATCTGACTTGAGTGTACTTCCGAACAGTATTAAATCTGATCTTCAAGTAAACATTGAAAACGGTGAGCTGAATGATGTAGAGTCGTTTCAATATTTGATCGCCTACATCAAAGGAAACAAGTGGATTGCACCGTTGATGAAAGAAGATGAATTCGCAGAGAAACTTCGACACATTAAATTCTCGACGCTTCAGAATTCCATTCACATTGAAAACTCGATTATCACATTTCCTCTCATGGACATTGAGTCGAGTGCTATGTCGATTACAATGGAAGGAACGCACAGTTTCGATAATGTGCTTGATTACAGAATAGGATTCGACTTGAAAGAGATGTTGCTGAAAGCCTCTAGCACAGCGGGAGACAAGAGTGGCAGACAGATTTATTTGTACATGCGCGGACCCATTGATAATCTGGAATTTGGTTTAGACAAAGACGCGCTTCGCAGCGATCGCGTTTCAGCGAAGCTGATAGAAAAAGAAAAATTGAATCGCATTTTTTCCAATGCTTTTGCGTGGCGTAAGGAAAGAGAGAATGCTCGTGAGCCATTGTTCTCAGGACTTCGAAATGAAAAACCGAATGAACCTTCGGTTGTTAAACCTCCCATTCAAGAGCGCATTGCACCATATATAAAAGACAACGTCTCTCCGGAAGCGAAAGCTGAAAAAGAGAAGAAGACGCCGAAGTGGCTTCAAGAAAAACAAGAATACGAGGAAGAAGAATGAACTTACCAGAAACCTTTGTCAACCGACTGAAAACGCAGTTTCCCGATGAGTGGGAACTCATGATTCCCGCTTACGACCGTGAGATTCAGACTTCGGTGTTAACGCATCCGACGAAGTTTAAGAACACTACTATTCAAGGCAATCCTGTTGCTTGGAACGCGCTTGGTTTATTGTTGGAAGAGCGTCCGAAATTCACCTTCGATCCGCATTACCACGCTGGAGCTTATTATTCGCAGGAAGCGAATTCGATGCTCATTGGACATCTGTTCAAGCAAGCCATTCAAGAAATTGAAAATCCTGCCGTGCTCGATCTCTGCGCTGCACCCGGAGGAAAGAGTTTAATTTACGCTACCCTACTCGGTGAAAACGGAGTCTTGGTTGCAAATGAAGTGATGCCTCAGCGTTTGAGTATTCTTCGTGAAAACCTTGACAAATGGGGTATTCCGAATGTCTTCACCTTGGGCATGTATCCGAATAAAATTCCGTTTACGCATGCCTTCGATGTTGTTGCAGTAGATGCGCCGTGCAGCGGAGAAGGATTGTTCCGCAAGCAAGTCGACTATCGCGGCGAGTGGAAAGAATCGTTCGCGCAGAGCTGTGCAGTTCGTCAGTATGACATACTTCAAGAAGCTGTTCGCTTGCTGAAGCCAGGCGGTTACTTGTTGTATTCCACATGCACGTTTGCGCCTGAAGAAAATGAAGACATGCTTCAGTATTTGAGCGATGAATTTCAACTCGAAAATATACCCGTTGAAATGCAGACGGATTGGAAAGTAGATGTCGTGAAATGCCCTGCTGGCGAGGGTTACAGAATGCTTCCGCATAACACACCTGGAGAAGGATTCTTCTGTACGCTTTTGAAAAAGCCAGAAGGACAATCGGAAAAAACGCGTTTCAAACCGAACATGAAAATTGTTCCGTTGAATGCAAAAGAACGCGCTACCGTAAATGCGTTTATTCGCGAAGATGTTGCGCTTGTTAAAAATGAAAAGGGCTTGGTTTTTCTCGATACCCTTCAACATACATTCAAAGATCTTTGGCGTGCGATGTTGCCGAATGCAAACGCGGGAACGCTTGTGGGCGAGTTCATGAAAGACAAATTCATACCCGGCCAAGGCATTGCCAATACAGGCGTTGAAGCGGCTTCGGTTAAGAAGCTCGAGCTGTCTTACGAAGACGTCATTCGTTATTTGAAGAAAGAAGTGATTCAGGTTGAAGCCGAGGGGGGCTTTGTTTTAGTCACCTTCGAACAACAAAACATTGGATGGGGGAAAGTGGTTGGAACCCGCTTGAACAATAACTATCCGAATGAATGGCGGATTCGTTCTTAAGCTGTTTTCTCTGGAATATTCTTATCGAAATCTTCGATTGCTGGAATAACGGTTTTCGAAAAATCGTTCACCGGTTCGTATACAATTGAAGCGTCTTTTTGCGATTGCGGAATCATGTGGAACTTGTCGTCTAGCGCATGCAGCATGACGAAGAGCGAACTTGTTCCCAATAAATATTTCGCCAATGAAAAAGTTGCGCCCAAGGCTTTGTTCCATTTCTCGCCGCTTCCTTTGATGTTTTTCGAAATGAGTTTTCCGAGGAAATACATGCCAATGACAACAACTAAAAAGATTCCCAAGAACACGGCAACGCGCGTGCTTATTGAGCCGTCGGTTGCACCGATCATCTTCGCAACAGATTCAGACAAATACACTGCTGCGTAAATGCCCACAAAGAAGGCCAAGAACGAGAACAATTCCGAAACGAAACCGTTCATCCATCCGCGCCAAAGTGCCCATACCAAGATGAGGACTAGAATTATATCGAGATAACTTACCACATTTCGAAGCTAATCTAATTTTCAAAACTTTCGGTTTTCGCATTCAGTACTTTTTCACTTCTGAATGTTCAACAAATCGAGTCTAAGTTTCGGCTTTTTGGATTTGCTTTGTAGGGTGAACGTACGTCCGAAAAAACACCTGGGTCAGCATTTCCTTTTGGACATGTCTGTCTGTGAAAGAATTGCTGAAGCCATTACTGGCGTTGGCGAAACAAAGAAAATTGTTGAGGTAGGTCCAGGAACGGGCGCGCTTACGCAATTCCTCATGAAACTTCCATACGAAACTTCTGTTGTGGAAGTCGACGATGAGTCTGTGGCGTATCTGAATGCTTACTATCCGGCATTGCGCGGAAGAATTTATGAAGAAGATTTTCTTCGCATGAATTTGAGAGAACGCTTTGGCGACAATTTTTGTGTCGTTGGAAATTTCCCGTACAACATCTCCTCTCAAATTTTATTCAAGGTACTCGACGAATGGGAATGCGTTCCCGAGTTGGTAGGAATGTTTCAGAAGGAAGTTGCAGAGCGTGTAGCTTCGGGGCCTGGCAGCAGAGACTACGGCATCTTGTCGGTGTTGCTTCAGGTGCACTACGAAATCAAATACCTCTTCACTGTTGAGCCGGAAGTTTTCAATCCTCCCCCCAAAGTAAAAAGCGGTGTGTTGCGCATGCAGCGCAGACCTGAGCCATTGGTGACTTCCCAACAAAAAGAATTCAAACAAGTGGTGAAGTTGGCGTTCAATCAGCGCAGAAAAACCATTCGCAATTCGGTGAAGTCGTTGCTTCAACCGGGCATTACTTCAGAGAACGATTTGTTCAACAAAAGACCGGAGCAATTATCGGTAGAACAATTTATTGAATTGACTCGCATTCTCTTTCCCAAAAATAACACATTCAGCGTAAATTAGCATTATGGCATTGGTAACACTTAATGAATTTGTAATGGAACGTCAATCTGACTTTCCATACGCTTCAGGCGATTTAACGCGACTGCTTACGGACATTGGTATAGCAGGGAAGATTATTAATCACAAGGTGAATAAGGCGGGGCTTCAAGATATCTTGGGCGCAGCCGCGAACATCAATGTTCAAGGTGAAACGCAAATGAAGATGGACGTGTTCTCTGATGAAACGTTGCTGAACGCGATGCGTTGGGGCGGACAAGTTGCTGGTGCAGGAAGTGAAGAGAATGAAAAGTATTTCGCATTCGATCAAGAGCATTGCAAGAAAGCAAAGTATGTGATCTTGTTCGATCCGCTAGACGGCTCTTCGAACATTGATGTTAACGTGAGCATAGGAACTATTTTTTCTATTTTCAGAAGGAAGAGCAGCATTGGTGATCTTGCCAATGTGAACGACTTTTTGCAAAAGGGAGACGAGCAAGTGGCTGCCGGTTATATTATCTATGGAAGTAGCACCATGCTGGTTTATACGACTGGTCACGGTGTTAACGGCTTCACGCTTCAACCAAGTATTGGTGAGTTTTTCCTTTCACATCCGAATATGAAAATTCCTGAAGATGGCGCCATCTACAGCATGAACGAAGGAAACTTGAACTCGTGTGAAAAGGGTGTTCAAGAATACATTGCTTGGTGCAAGCAAAACGATAAGAAGACAAATCGTCCATATTCGGCGCGTTACATTGGATCGCTAGTAGCAGACTTCCACCGCAATCTGATTAAAGGTGGAATTTATATTTATCCGGGTACTACGAAAAACAAGAGCGGCAAACTGCGCATGCAATACGAATGCAATCCGCTTGCGTTCATTGTAGAGCAAGCTGGAGGAAAAGCAACGGATGGACACAGACGAATTATGGAAATTGTTCCAACCGATCTTCACCAACGTTCTCCACTTTTCATAGGATCGAAAAACATGGTTGAAAAGGTGGAAGCCCTGATTAAACAACACTCGTAAGATGCGCACGGTTTTCTTGCTTTGCTTTTTTTTCTTCGGAATTTCAACATTCGGACAAGAATCTTTTGGAAGAAATTCTTCCTTGAAAGGAGCCTCGCAAGAAAAATTCAACAATAGAAAAATAGTACAAAAACTTCGCACGCTTGACAACCAAAGAGCCGTTGCCATTGGGCTTGACGTGAGCTTGGGATTGTTCGGCGTTCATCGCATGTACCTTGGAACTGACTTGAAAGTTCCTGTAATTTATACGGCCACCATTGGCGGAGGTGGTGTCTTGTGGTTGGTAGATTTAGGGTTGTTAATCGCGGTGAAAGACCTCGCGCCCTTCAAGGATAATCCGAATGTGTTTATGTGGAATTCAACTCGATAAATCATGACAGAAGGATTATCAGTTGTGATTATCACATTCAACGAAGGACATCACATTGCCCAATGTTTGAAAGCTGCGCAAGCAGTATCTGATGAAATTATTGTCATTGATTCTGGGTCTACGGATAACACCGTAGAGGTCTGTAAGGCCTACGGAGCAAGGGTTATAACCAATCCCTGGTGTAGTTATTCCGAACAAAAGAACTTTGGAAACGCACAAGCTTCTTTCGATTGGATATTGAGTTTAGACGCCGACGAAGTTTTGAATGAAGTACTTATTCAAAGTATTCTGAAGTGGAAGAATCATCCGCAAGCAGCGTCATTCAAGCGCATGACCAATTATTGCGGAACGTTTATTAAGCACGGCGGATGGTATCCCGATATTAAAGTTCGTCTCTTCAATAAGCAAGAAACAAACTGGGAAGGAACCATTCACGAAGTGCTTCGTGGATTATCGAAAGAGAATACATTTTTGTTGGAAGGCGATTGCCTTCACTACTCTTACTACAGCGTAGATCAGCATTACGCGCAAGCGGAAAAATTCACGAGCATACAGGCCGAGGATTTATTTCAACATGGAAAAAAATCGCCTTGGTTCAAGCGTGTCTTCAGTCCGATTTCAAAATTCATTGTCGACTATTTTTTCCGACTTGGATTTTTAGATGGAAAGGCAGGATTCACGGTTGCGCGCATTTCGGCTTACGCGACGTTTTTAAAATATAAAAAACTACATGAGCACATTCGCCTTTCCAAGTAGTCTTGCTATAGCAAGGACAGACAGCATTGGCGATGTGATTGTGACATTGCCGTTGTGTGGTTTCATTAAAAAACACTCGCCGAATACGCGCATTGTTTTTATTGGACGAAGCTACACACAGGCCATTGTAGAGGCTTGTCCGTTTGTAGATGAATTCCTGAATTTCGATAAGCGGTCAGAATCTAGCTTGAAGGTAGACGCTTGCGTATTCGCCTTTCCAGACGCGGAAGTCATGCATTGGGTGAAGGCGCAAGGCGTGAAGAAACGCATTGCTACGGGAGGCAGAATAGCCTCTTGGAAATTCGCGAATGATCGCGTGTTCTTTTCCAGAAAGAATTCAGATTTGCATGAATCGCTATTGAACTTTCATTTGTTGTATCCGTTCGGAGTAAAAGACATTCCAAGCCTTGAAGAAATTCGCGCATGGCATGTGTTGAAACCTCAAGTGGAAAGCCCCATTCAACTTGAACCGAATAAACGTTCGGTTGTGTTTCACATGTTAAGCAAAGGAAGTGCTTTGAATTGGTCGCTTCATCAATACCAAGAATTGTCGTCGCTACTGCCAGCAGCTGACTTCAACATATACATTACAGGAACCGAAGAAGAAGGGGTTCGTATTCGAAAAGATTTTCGATTCGATTCACACATTACGGATTTAACGGGGAAGCTTTCTCTTCCACAATTAATCGCATTTATTTCTTCTTGTGAG
>JBILOU010000139.1:0-2902 GCA_044374295.1 Flavobacteriales bacterium
ATCTCCTCTTCCCTAACAACCGCCGGTTTACCGAGGTAATACAACATGCCACTTACGCCCACAACATTCCACAACAACCCTCTTTCCTTCTCTTCCACATGAACAAAAACCGTTGACGAAATCAAGGGCTTTTGAACCTTCTTCTTCCGATCGCTCCACTGTTTCATGGTGATATACAACGGAAGATAAACTTCAATACCCTTTGAAGCTAGGCGCTCTGCTACTATCTTCTCAGCGTTAGCCTTGGTCTTTACCACAAGCCATTTTTTATCCTCTTTCAAACCCTTCATTCTGCATCTGTTAAATACAACTTCGTTGTGTAAGTTGAAGTAAGTCTCTCCGAGGTAAGTTGTATTCCTATTACACTACGAAGTGGTACTTACTTGAATTTACCGCGTAGCGATTTACATTTTCCCTTCCTTTTCAATCAATTTAATATCTCTCTGCACCATTATCCTTACCAATTCGTTCAACGAAGTCTTGTTTGGATTCCAGCCCAAGAGCGTTTTGGCTTTGGTTGGATTGCCGAGGAGTTGATCTACTTCAGCGGGACGAAAATACTTCGGGTCGACTTCAACCAATGTTTCGTTGGTGTTAACGTTTATGCCTTTTTCATTCACACCTTCTCCCTCCCATTTCAACTCTATTCCCGCTTCTTGAAACGCCAATGTGCAGAAATGACGCACCGTGTGCATTTCACCGGTTGCAATGACAAAATCTTCTGGGGTGTCGTGCTGAAGCATGAGCCACATGCATTCGACATAATCCTTCGCGTATCCCCAATCCCGCTGTGCGCTGAGGTTTCCGAGATACAATTTCTTTTGTAAGCCTTTTGCAATTCGTGCAGCAGCCAAGGTGATTTTTCGAGTCACGAAGGTTTCTCCGCGACGCTCACTTTCGTGATTGAATAAAATTCCATTCACTGCATACATGCCATAAGCCTCTCGATAATTCTTGGTAATCCAAAAGGCGTATTGCTTCGCAACGCCGTATGGAGAGCGAGGATAAAACGGTGTGGTTTCACTCTGTGGAACTTCAACCACTTTTCCGTACAATTCACTGGAAGAGGCTTGATAGATTCGACATGATTTTTCCAATCCTAAAATACGAACTGCTTCCAAAATACGCAAAGTACCCAAGGCATCTACATCTGCCGTGTATTCAGGTACTTCAAAAGACACTTTCACATGACTCTGAGCCGCCAAGTTGTATATCTCGGTTGGTTGAACTTCTTGTAAAATGCGGATAAGTGAAGTAGAATCGGTGATGTCTCCGTAATGCAATTGCACTTTCTTTTCTAGGTGGACGTCTTTGATCCACTCCGAAAAATACAAATGCTCTATGCGATGCGTATTGAATGAAGATGCCCGACGGATAATACCGTGCACAGCATAGCCCTTTTCCAACAACAGCTCCGCCAAGAACGATCCGTCCTGGCCGGTTATTCCTGTTATTAGAGCTATTTTCTGCTTTGAGTTCATTCTATCTTTCTATCTGTAATTTCAACTTCGTTGAGTAAGTTGAAGTAATTCCCTTACGGGGTAAGTTGTGTTGTTCTTACGCCGCAACGCGGCACTTACTTTAACTTACATTGCTTAGCAATATTTATTTAATTAACTTCTTAAATCTCTTTCTTAGTCTTTTCAGCAACGGCGTCTTTTTTGCTTCGCTACCATAGGCATACCCACCGTAGCTATATCCGCCATAGCCGTATCCGTATCCGTATCCGTATCCGTATCCGTATCCGTATCCGTAGTATCCAATACCGCGTTGCTTCAATCCGTTAAACACCAACACGGTACGCGGAAAGCGATTGGCGAAATCTTGGGTACCCAACACTTTTTTTACCGCTTCTTTTGGGCTATGGTCGTGACGAACCACGAAGAGCGATAAATCGGCTTGTTTCGCCATTAACTCGGCATCGCTGATCAATCCTAAAGGTGGGGTATCCAGTACAATAAAGTCGAATTGAACTTTCAACTCTTCGATTAATTTCGGCCAACGATCTTGTACCAACAACTCTGACGGATTGGGTGGAATAGGACCGGATGGCAGAACGAATAAATTTTCGTGTTCGGTGGCCACTATTGATTCTTCTGTTGTGCACTTACCAATGAGGTAGGTTGACAATCCAATGGCGTTTGAGATTCCAAATGATTTGTGCAATTTCGGTTTGCGCATGTCTCCACCTAAAATGAGCGTTTTCTTCCCCATCATAGAAATGGACAACCCGATATTCGCTGCCATAAACGACTTTCCTTCACCCGGCACAGATGAGGAAATCAATAAAAGCTTCTCGTCTTCGCGCGTAAAGTAAAAGGGTAGTTTCGTTCTCACCGAACGAATGCTCTCCGCCATAACCGATCGTGAATTTTCGACGAAAACAAGGTCCGTTTCGGTCATTTTCGTTTGGTAAATTTCACCGATAATTGGAAGTTTCACCAATTTTTCAATGTCGGATCGGAACAAAACTTTTGAATTCATTCGCTCCTTTAAAACAACTAAACCGGCCGGTATGGCTAAACCTAAAATAAAAGCAGAGAGCCAAATAATTAATCTTTTCGGGCTTACAGAGCTGCTCATTCCTTTGGCAGGCTCAAGAATTCGGATGTCAGACAAGGTAGATGCAAATGAAATAGCAGACTCCTCTCGCTTCTGAAGCAAAAAAGTGTAGATAGCATTCTTAATGGCTTGTTGTCTGCTAATATCGAGGAGCGCACGTTCTTTCGATGGTAGCGTTGAAAGCTCTGATAATCGTGCATTAACTTCTTGTTCCAGGGGACGTCTGGCCGACATTAAATTCAGCCGAACGTTGCTTACGGAAGTAATGACCCCGTTTCTGAGTTTATCCACTTCATTCTCGAGGTTTAATAATTCCGGGTCTTTATCTCCAACCAACACT
>JBILOU010000140.1:0-2876 GCA_044374295.1 Flavobacteriales bacterium
TTCTTCCGCAGCCCCACCCAACGACAATATGTTGAATGCAACAATCAGGTGATTCGTAATTTCTTTCAAGGGTTGGAGAAACGCGAGGGGAGAGAGGCGCAGCGCGGGAAAAAAGGGTAAGAATGTTGCGGAGCAACGAATGCCCTTCGGGCGAATGCTTCGCGAATGTCTTCGACTTTTATTCAACAACATAGTTCCCACAACGCAGTTCTAACAACGCAGTTCAAAGTTCTAATACGATTCTCAAATTTTCCTTCAACTGCACTACCTGCTCTTTTGTGAGCTTACCGAGTTTTTTAATGAAGCGTTTGTTATCTATGGCGCGAAGCTGGTCTACGAGTATGTCACTCTTTTCATCGAGTTGTTTTTTGGTTAGTGCAACTCGAAGAATTTTTACATCTGGAAGAACGTTGGTTGTAACGGGGCAGATGAGGGTGGAAAGGTGAATGTCGTTGAGCAGGTTTGTCTGCACAACAACAACGGGACGAACTTTGCCGGGTTCCGTTCCTTTGGAAGGATTTAGGTTTGCTAACCAGATTTCGTATTGACTAATCTTCATCGATGAGTCTTTCGTATTCATCTAAAATATCTCTGCTCGAACCATAGGCCGCTCGCGATTCTTTCACGAGTTGATCACGCAACATCTTCCGATTGTAATACTTGTTGTATATCGCCAAAGCCTCATTTATGTAGCGATTTCGAGTGGTGCCCAATTTCTCTACAACCTTTTCTGTTTCCAAGAAAATTTCGTCGTCGAGTTTCAGTGAAAGATTTTTCATACGTCAAATTTAGGGTATACTTTTGGTGTATACTATTTTATTTATGAAGAATTTGTTTGATTCTAATATCACAACGCAGTTCTAACAACATAGTTCCAACAACGAAGTTCCTACAACGAAGTTCTAACAACGCAGTTCATTCTGAAACGACCACGCCACAATCCGACTCACCTTGTTACCTAACTGCATCGGAAGGATTTTCATTTCACGGGCGTCGACGTACTCGAGTTTGAGTTGAATTTTTTTCAGGGTGCTTTCTTTTGAAACGAGTGTGCTAAACCACAAGACTTGATTGGAGTAGGCAGCGCTTTGAAGTATCATTTTTTCAATGAAGGTTTCTTCTCCGCCTTCGCACCAGAGCTCGGTTCCTTGTCCGCCGAAATTCAATTGCACTTTGGTGTTGCGTGTGTTTTTCAGATTTCTGTTTTTGCGAAGATTCCCTTGTTGTGCTTCTTGAAGCGACGCATGGAAAGGCGGATTGCACACCGTGAGGTGGAATTTTTCATTGGGAAGAATTATTCCGTGAAAGATGTCGTGCGGATTTTTTTGATGACGCAATTCAATTTTATGTTGAAGCGAATCGTTCTCGTTTACAATTTTTTGTGAAGCTGCTATGGCCTTTTCATCGATGTCGGTTCCAACGAAATTCCAGTTGTAATCGTGCACGCCAACAATGGGATAGATGCAGTTCGCGCCCACGCCTACATCGAGCACACGAATGTTGTTTCCCAATTTTTTATCTTGAAGATATTCCGGATTGTTCTTGTACAACAGATCGGCTACTTGGTGCATGTATTCTGCTCTTCCCGGAATGGGAGGACACAAATAATTTGCGGGAATGTCCCAATGCGCAATGCCGTAATTGCTTTTTAGCAACGCTTTATTCAGCAGCTTCACCGCTTCCGCATTGAAGAAATCGATGCTTTCATTTCCGTAAGTATTCATTTTCACAAACGCCCCTAACTCGGGAACGGCTTGAATAAGTTCTGGGAAGTTGTAGTTTTCTTTGTGTTGATTTCTTGGGTGCATTTTTTTGCTCATTTTTTGTACTTCAAAAAACAAAACCCTTGATTTTCAAGGGTTATAAGGAGGTTTTAGTCGGGATGACAGGACTTGAACCTGCGACCACACGCCCCCCAGACGTGTACTCTACCAACTGAGCTACATCCCGTTTTTGAAGAGGAGCAAAAGTAAGAAAATTCTAGGCCCTCGCCCCCGCGTTTGTCTTTATTTTTGCAGTCTAATTCGCGAATATGAAAATCTCTTATAAACTGCTTTCTCAATTGGTGCAACCACTTCCGTCTCACGACCTAGTTGCTGCAACCCTTACCAGAACTGGACTAGAAGTGGAAGGTGTAGAAAGCGTTGAGAAAATTCCAGGCGGATTGAAAGGCGTGGTAGTTGGACATGTAATCGAATGCGCGAAGCATCCCGATGCCGATCGTTTGTCTATCACGAAAGTGAATCTAGGTGAAGGTGAACCCGTGCAAATTGTTTGCGGGGCACCGAATGTGGCAGCCGGACAAAAAGTTTTGGTGGCTACTGTCGGAACCACATTGTATCCCTCATCTGGCGAGGCTTTCACCATTAAGAAAAGTAAAATACGCGGAGCAGAATCAATAGGTATGATCTGCGCCGAAGACGAACTAGGCCTAGGCGCATCGCACGACGGGATTCTTATTCTTCCAGAAGAAACAGAAGTGGGAACTCCAGCAGCCGTTGCATTGAATATTGAAAGCGATGCATGCCTTGAAATTGGCATTACTCCGAATAGAACAGATGCTCTTTCACACGCAGGTGTGGCGCGCGACTTCGCAGCAGCGTGGAATCTCGAGAACGATGAAAAAGTTACGCTAACCTCCACAGAGGCGAAGCCGATTTCCTTCCAACAAAAAAATTGGAAATTAGATCTTCACGAAAACACCGAGTGTTCGCGCTATGCTTTCGCGGTAATCAAAGGAATTGAAAACCAAGAGACGCCAACCTTCATTAAGGAAACCCTTGCCGTTATTGGCGTGAAGAGCGTGAACCTGTGCGTAGACGTAACGAATTATGTTCAGCATGAATTGGGTCAACCGCTGCACGTGTTCAAGGCGA
>JBILOU010000141.1:0-2871 GCA_044374295.1 Flavobacteriales bacterium
CGGTATTCGAGATTTTGATTTTTCCGTAAATCTCGTCCAACGATTCCGTTGTATCGAATTCTGTTGGAATAATTCCGAAGGTTTCAATTTCAGCTTTTCTTCTTTTCAATTCAATCAAACGCTCTTCGCTGCGACGCGTCTCTTCGCGCAATGAATCGAGTAGGAGTGTTTTGTCGGAAAGTTCTTTTTTCAACTTGCTTAAATCACCCTCGCACTTTTCTTTTTCAGCCTTCATGGTGCGTAGTTCTTTTCCTACCGCTTCGGCTTCTTTTTCAAGTTTTGGTTTGTTCTTCAGCTTGTTCAACTTCTCTTTTACTTCATCAATGTCAGCAAGAATCGTATTCAACTCTTTTTGCGCTTTGTCGAAGTTCAGTGCAACCGCCCATAGTTTTTCCAGTTCTGCTTTTTCACGCTTCAATTCCTGAAGTTCGTCTTTCAAAGATTTTACTGAAGGGATATCTGCAAGAACTAAATCTTTTGGCAACGTAATTTCACCATCGAAGATGCTTAACGTGGTTCCTGCTTTGGTGATTTTTTTCTTCACCAATTTGCTCGGAAGCGCCGCGAATTCTTGAGAAAATACAGTGTTCAAGATTTTGCGAATGTCATCTTTCGCAGTGATCTTGTGGATTAATTGGTCGTCGTAATTTTTAATTTGCGCTTCAAGCTTACCGCAAGTCATGTCTATTTTTTGAAGCTTCGCTTCCAAGTTCTTAGAATCTAATTTTTGATTCTCGACCATGGTAATGCGCACTTCCGATTCGCGACGTTTTGCGTCGAGATTCAACAATGATTCTTCCAAGAATTTCTTTCCTTCGAAAGAGGCAATTTCATCTAATTGAGTTTGAAGATTGATGAATGTTTTTTCTTGGATCTCAACTTCTAACTCACGCTTTCCTATTTCGCGGTTTAACTCTTCTTGCTTCGGTTTAAGTTTTTCATTCAGATTAAGAAGCGTTGTTTGATATTGTTTTTCTTTTTCTAAACGAGAACTGTCTAGTTCATTGATAACTCCGTTGTATTGTTTGTCGAAGGCATAAACCAAATCGCCAACGATGCGCGTTTTTGCTTTGAACAAATTCACCACTTCACGGAATTCTTCGAACTCCTTTTGAATGCTTTTTACGGTGCGAATTTCTTCGTTGATACGAAGCAAATCGTTGATGTCTTTTTTGTTTTTCTGTGAAAAGCTTAAGCCTTCGTTCTCACGGTTATCCGCAACAATCAAACTTTCTTTTAAGGTCTTGTTCGTGATTAACTTCGAGTTAATCAAGTAACGATAAACCTTCGAGAAGTTGTTTGAAAGTCCGTCTGTGCGAACGCTGTCTTCTAACCAGATAGCAGCATCGTTCT
Source organism: Flavobacteriales bacterium (assembly GCA_044374295.1). Lineage (GTDB taxonomy): Bacteria > Bacteroidota > Bacteroidia > Flavobacteriales_D > Sanyastnellaceae > CAIZGX01. The sequence goes on from JBILOU010000141.1 coordinate 1,354, forward strand.
TTCTTCCTCTTGAATAAACCGTATTGAAGACTTCAGTTTTACTCTTGAATAAGTATAGATCAACACCTGCAGTTTTTAGCTCATCTTGCACTTCATCCCATTTGCGAATGCGTTGATGTGCACCTTCTTTTTTGAAGAAGTTGTCGGCGTTGTATTCTCCAGTAAACCGGAAGTATTCCAGTTCTCCATCGCTGTCTCGTTTAACAAGGATACAATAGTTGGAATCGTTCTTCTTGATTTCGAAAATAATGTAACTCTGATTGTGAGTAGGGAAGTAGTGATGAATGGTCTCCTTGTCTCCGCGGCGCTGTCCTGAAAAGGACATCTTCGATCCATCTACAATGAACAAGAAGTTCAAGGTGTAAATAAGGGTTGACTTACCAACGTTGTTAGGACCTACCAATTGCAATGAATCGCAATCGTCTAAACGCATTTCGGCGTTCACATAGGTGCTGGTGTTTATCCCAATAATTCGAGTTATCATACGAAAAAGTTTAGGTCATGTGTTGTGCGACAAATTCGCACCGAACACACAAATCTAAACGGCTTGCGTCGCTTCGAAAAGGAATGTTAATAAATGTGGAAAAGTAGGCTTTGTGCTACTTGCGCTTGTTCTCGAAGAACTGTTTCAGAATGGAAGCACAGTCGTCTTCCATAACCCCTCCAATCCATTCAGTCTTAGGGTGTAGCAGTTTTTTATCGTCGGTTTGGAAGATAGAAAATCCTCTTTTTTGATCAAAGGCTCCGAACACAATTCGACCAATACGGGTGTTGTAGGCGGCACCTGCGCACATGACGCATGGCTCTAGTGTTACATAAAGGGTGCATTTATCCAAAGACTTCCCGCTCAGATATTCCGAAGCGGCTGTGAAGGCTTGCATTTCAGCATGAGCTGTGAAGTCGTGTAGGCGTTCAACCAAGTTGTGTCCTCGCGCAATAATGCGGTCTTCCGCAACTATCACACATCCGACTGGAACTTCATCTTGTTCAGCAGCGTATATGGCCTCTTTAATGGCCATCTTCATGTAAAATTCGTCTTTGTTAGCGTCGTTCAAAATGCGTGGTGTCGTTTAAGTAATTCACGAAATCTTTGGTCGAGATTTCATTTTCGTTTGAGGTGGGGAAGTTAAATTGTTCCTCCCAATATTTCGCTAAGTATTCTTGCTCGAATTGCCCAGAAGTAGGAATGAGCAGTGCCTTCTTGCCAATGGTTGCTAATTCCATGAGGGTGCTATAGCCAGATCTACAAACGATGTGTGAAGATTCATTCATCAGTATCTCTAGTTCAACATTGTTGCAGTACCCTAGTTCTTTTACTAATTCTGATTTTGGAATTGACTTGCTTTCTCCAGCAACAACAATGGGAAATCCGAGTTGAAGGGTCTCTTCAACAATGTCCTTTGCAAATCGAGAACGCTGAGGTTCTGGTCCTGAAAGAATTAAAAGCAATTGCTTTTTTGTTGAAGATTGAGTCTTTTTGATTTGGCTGAGTGCACCAATAAATGAGGCGTTAACGCT
>JBILOU010000018.1:0-35255 GCA_044374295.1 Flavobacteriales bacterium
CGAATGTACAATCGCTTTACTTCTAGATCCGCCAGCAGCCGATGTTCTTTCTCGGTCAGTTCAAAGACCGTTTTCCAGTAATAAAATGAAATAACAGGTTTGGTTGAATTACAAGAAAGTATTCTCCAACAAACAATAACCGCCAAGGCAGCTAGTGCGACGAAAATTAATTTTCTTTTCATTGAGTTGGGAATGTTATATTAAAAGTAATTGAATTCAAATCAGAAATTCAAATTGTTTGAAAATAAAAAGGCCCCATAAAGAGGCCTTTAAATTTCAATTCGAAAAAAACACTTCCGCGAGCATACAGCGCGCGCTTCCACCGCCAATGGTTTCTATAACGGGAATATTGAAACGAATTAAGTTTACACGCGATTTCAGAAAACCGATTTGCTCATCCGTTAAACTCTGATAAGCCGTTTCTGAAAGCACTAATTTATTGTTGTTTTGCCCGTCTCGAAGTAAGAGCATATTTCCTGCGAAGGCGTTCATTTGACCCATTGAAATATCAAGAACACTTTTACCTAAACGACTAACTTCATTCACCAAGAGCCTTCTACTTTCCTCATCTGGCATGCATTCCAAACACACAACAACAAAATCGTCGCCCATGCACATGACTACATTGGTGTGATAAATAGGCTGATCGTTTTCATCAAAAGCTGCAAAAGTGAATGGCGTATATTGAATTTGATTGCAAAGCTCTTTAAAAACAATTTCACTCGTGCGCGAAGAAAGCGCAGCAAAGGCAACTTTATGCTCATGATCAAAAACCACGCTTCCGGTTCCTTCCAAAAATAAATTTTTAGATTCGAAGTGGGCTAAGTCTATAACCTTTTCAAAATTGAATTTTTGTTGAAGTTCCAACACAACTTCCAGTCGCCTCTCGCAGCGTCGGTTAAGCGCCTCCATGGGATATAAAATGAGTGTGCCATCCGGATGGAAGGAAATCCAGTTGTTCGGAAAAACCGCATCTGGTTTTCGAGGTATTAGGGTGTCTTCGACCACATGAACATTTATGCCGTGAGTACGCAGTTCATTTACAGCGCAATCAAATTCAACAAGAGCTTCATTTAATATCTCTTCGTTCGACATTACTGCTTCCCGTTGAAATGAATTGCTTGCAGCTGTTTCTTCATTAAATCCGAATGCAGCTGGACGCACCATCATGATCGTATTTGCAAAGAAAGATTTTGCTGTTAATGCAGGAGAAGACATTCTAAATCATTTTAAAAATTTGCCAAATACTTGTTGCTACAATAACGAGTAAAACGGTATATCGAAAAAACTCGTTCGAAGTTTTCGCTAAAATTAATTTCCCGATATACGAACCTACAAACGCTATGACGATCAATATTGGAACTAATTTAATGTGCTCCGATTGAAAATAGCCGTTCCAAATATAAATCCCAGCTCGGCTTGCATCTACTCCCAAATCTATAACGGCTGAAGTTGCCACGAAAGCATTTTTCTCAAGTTCAAAAGCAGCCAATGTAAGTCCTCGAATGGCACCGCCTGTCCCTACTAGTCCGGCTAAAAAACCTGAAACGGTTCCTCCAACTATTAAGTTCGTGTTGCTCTTACTGAATGCCATTCTTTGATTGAAAATCATGTAGACGGCTATCGCCAACACAACAACACTCATGGCCATTTCGATTATTTTAACAGGAATGTATGCCGTGAGCACTGCGCCAATGACCACGCTAATCACAGCTGGTATTCCCAAGTAAAGGAGCACATACCGATCTACTCCCTTCCGAAATAAAATTATTTTGAAGACATTACTGAAGACATGGAACACAGCTGTTATACCCAATACAATTTTAAAATCGAAAAACATTGCTGCCATTGGAATAAACAAAATCGATGAACCGAATCCCGAGACTGTTCCAATAATTTCAGCAATGAGCGCAAGAATAAAAAAGAGTAATAGATTGTCCATTCTTTAAGAGCAAGTTAAAAAAAAAGGGAAGCTGTTGCTTCCCCTTTTATAAAACATATAGACTGAATTATTCAGCAGCAGGAGCTTCGTCAGCTGCAGGTGCCTCAGCAACCGGAGCTTCTTCAGCAGCTGGAGCCTCTTCAACTGCAGGAGCTTCTTCAGCAACTACAACTTCTTCAGCAACAACCTCTTCTTCTACAACTGGATTTGCTTCTGCGTGAGCAGCAGCATCTGCAGCAGCACGAGCAGCGATACGCGCTTCGTTAACTGCACGCTCAGCTTTCAATTGCTCAGCCAACGCTTGCTCCTTTGCAGAAGAAAGACCGTCACGCTTCGCTTGAATCTTAGCATCTTTAGAATCTAACCATGCGTTGAATTTCGCATCGGCTTGTTCTTGAGTTAATGCACCTTTCTTAACACCTTTGTTCAAGTGTGCTTTGTACAATACACCTTTGTAAGAAAGAATTGCACGAGCAGTGTCTGTAGGCTGCGCTCCGTTGAACAACCAAGTAACTGCTTTGTCTGTGTCTAACACAATTGTAGCAGGGTTGGTGTTTGGATTGTAGCTTCCAATACGCTCGATGAATTTACCATCACGCGGTGAACGCGCATCAGCGGCAACAATGTGGAAGAATGGTTTACCCTTCTTACCGTGGCGCTGTAATCTAATTTTAACTGACATAGTTTTTTGTTTTGTGGGTACGAAACCCGATTAACAATTTTTAATTGGACGGCGAAGATAACACTTTTTTGGCAAATTCGATATATTTCTCCCAATCCCAAGCCAAAATTTCATGCTCTCCTGCGCGAAGATGATACGCCAATTTACCTTGCGATACATGCTCGCCTGGAGCGGGGTATTTGTATTGAATATCCAGCAGCGTATCATACATGCCGTAAACCGCTTGAGATTTGTAGAACGACAAATACTCTCCTTCTGCATCGGCCCAAGAGTCTTTGCTAGCGCTTGCAACATAAAGCGGACGTGGAGCGACAAGTGAAAGCAACATTTCTTGATCAACTAAAAGCAAAGAATCGTTTCCTCGAAAACTTTGAAAGTTTCGGGCGAACCAATACGGAAAACGATTGGTTATTTTCTCAATGTCTTCACCACGCATGGTCCTGAACTGTGCAGCGCCTGCACATCCGGAATTATTCGAAACTACCATGTCAAATCGCTCGTCTGTAATTCCCGCCCAAAGAGCGGCTTTCCCTAATCGCGAATGTCCAATGACTGCTGTCTTGGAATTCTTCGTTTCGGGTTGAAGTTCTAAATACGTTTGCAATTCTGAAAGTCCCCATGCCCAAGCAGAGATACTTCCCCACTCCTCTCTTTTCCGAAGATGAACTCTTCCTTCCGCCAAACCATGAACACCATCTATGAAGCCGTTGTATACATCCGGATCGAAATCGGCATAATGCGCGGTAATTAATCCGCATCCACTTCCAACTATTAAATCCAACGGCCAGCGATAGGCTTTCGTTCCGCGCGATTCATCCGTGACACGATGACCTTTCGTTTTCACTCCTGCATTCTTCATAACATAATGCTTCGATTGTGTTAAAGTAGGCAGTGTGTCAATGGTGCTGTTGCCAAAGAAATTCAATCCGACAAAAACAATAGGATCTTTAATATTCAATGGAAGAAACTTCGCATAGTACGACTTCATCTTTCTTCCTCTGTATTTGAAATCCGCTTGTATCTCGGTATGCTCCATAAGCACACCTCCAATAGAAATTGTATCCACACTTAAGACTGAATACGCGACAGTTGGCTTGAAAGACGGGCGCTTACCAAAAACATAGTTCTCGTAATATTCAATGAGTTCTGGTTTCCGAACTTGTTCCCAAGTTGAGACATCGTTGATCTGCCTGTTGCTAAATGACTTCCTCACCCCTTGAAGTGCGGGATCCAAATCTCTCAATTCAGTTGAATGAACTTTTTCAATAGAACGAACACATGAGTTAAGAGATAACGCGAAAGCGCTTCCAACTAAAAATAATATAAGGGTATATCTCTTCACTTATTTCGAAAAACGAAGCGCTAGTTTATATCCGATCCAAGCCATTGGGATATAGGCCAATCCCAAATCCAGGGCATCAAACCACAATGGAGATGGCAATTCAAATACCATCCATGCACCGCCTAAGAAAAATAGAAATCCAACTAACAATGCTCGGAATAACTTTCGGTCTTTAATGAATAACGTAACGAAGAAAGCGCCAACCAATGTTCCAATAGCGTGCGCTAGAAATGGCATAATGAAATGCTTGGGGGCCATTAACGCCATTGCTGCTTTCAATCCTTCTTCCGTTTTTAAATTCGAACCAACCGGCGCTGGAATAATCGCATCGCTGTAGTTAATGATTAATCCATTGACTATCCCGCCCGCAATTACGCATGCGACAAACACCAATACATTCAGAACAATTCCTTTCATAACTAACAATTACGGCGTGAAGATAAGCCTCAGATTAAGAATTATCTCTCCCAAAGTAACCTTTGCTTTCTACCTTATTCGAAAAGAAGTTAATGAAAAGCACAACGAACATTAAGAAGAAAAGCGACTGTGCACTCACTAAAAACTTGCCCATTGGAGCTACCGGATAGTAATCGCTAAATCCAATTGTCACCGAGGTGACGAAGGAGAAATAAATAGAATCAAACCAATGCGCAAAAGGCTTATTGAGATAGTTCCCTCTTGCGTAAAAAAGGGCGAAAGTAAAAACAATTTCAAGATAATTAATCAATAGCAAAAGCATAGACCTTCTGTAGGACCTTGGCTTTGAAAATAAATCAGAGGCGAAAATAAGGGTTGGGACGTAAAGCATGGTTTCAAGCAAAAACCAAACAAGAATATAAAATAACCACGTCTTATCCTGCCACCCAAAATAAATCACTAGGACTGGTAACACTGCTTTAATCAATACAAACAAGTCTATTGAAAGATCCGAATGCGCATTGCTTCTTCTTCCAAAAAATTCTTTAATGTATGTTCCAAGAAATAAAAATTGAGTCAAGGCCAAGAACAAACGCAGAACTTTTTCAATTCCAATATCATCGTGATGCTCATTGTTCCAAATAGATTTGATGTTGTGCGCGCGTCTGCCAAGCGCACCAATTCCTTCTTGCTGCTTATGCTCTGAAGAGCCCAAAGCCATCTTTTTAATAAATTGTTTCACCTGATAAAGTTATGAAATCAAACTTAAAACACTCCATGACAATTATCGCAAACACCATTGTTTCGGGGTGAAGACGGGTAAAAAATTATCCGTCTTAACTACCTTTGCACCCTTACTTCAACATTATGAAAAAGATTATTGAGTGCGTGCCGAACATTTCGGAAGGAAGAGACAAAGAGAAAATCAATACCATAGCACAAGCCGCTGCTGCTGTGCCGGGCGTGATGTTACTCGATGTTGATCCAGGGGCATCAACAAACAGAACAGTGATTACCATTGCAGGTGAACCCGAAGCTGTCCTTGAAGGCGCATTTCAATTGATGAAGAAAGCACAAGAACTCATTGACATGCGTTCACACAAAGGCGAGCATCCGCGTCAAGGTGCAACAGACGTTTGCCCTCTTGTTCCGATTGCCGGAGTTACCCTTGAAGAATGCGCGGCGTATGCCCATCAATTGGGTGAGCGCGTTGGAAGAGAATTAGGCATCCCAGGATATTTCTACGAAGCCGCTGCTAAACAAGAGGTTCGTGCGAATTTGGCGAATTGCAGAAAAGGAGAATATGAAGCGATTGAGAAAATATCTACTGCTGATTGGACACCCGATTTCGGTCCGAATGAAGTAACCGAAAGTGTTCGCAAGTCTGGAATCACAACCATTGGTGCACGTGATTTCTTAGTGGCGTATAACGTGAATTTGAATACTACTTCAACACGTCGTGCAAACGCTATTGCTTTCGACATTCGCGAAGCTGGACGTGTTTTGAATGAAGGTGGAAAGCCTGTGTTGGATGAAAACGGAGAACCGAAGCGCATTCCAGGCACCTTGAAATCTGTAAAAGGAATTGGTTGGTACATTGAAGAATATGGTGTGGCTCAATTGTCATTGAACCTCACGAACATCAATATCACTCCTGTTCATATTGCCTTTGAAGAATCGTGTAACAAGGCTGCCGAGCGCGGCGTTCGTGTGACAGGAAGCGAATTGGTTGGATTAATCCCTAAGAAAAGTTTATTGGATGCCGCTGACTATTTCTTGAAAAAGCAAGAGCGTTCATTGGGCATTTCAGACAACGAAAAAATTAAGATTGCTGTTAAGTCTTTGGGACTCGACGATCTAGCTCCTTTCCATCCGGAAGAAAAAATTATTGAATTCATTATTGAAAAGAATTTAGGCAGCGGAAAGAAATTGGTTGACATGAGCCTAACAGCTTTCGCCAATGAAACGTTAAGCGAATCTCCTGCCCCTGGCGGTGGATCTGTTAGCGCCTATTGCGGAGCCTTGGGAGCTGCCTTAGCCGGAATGGTAGCAAACCTTAGCGCACACAAACGCGGATGGGATGCTCGTTGGGAAGAGTTCTCTAATTGGGCTGTAAAGGCAAAAGAAATTCAAGATGAATTGAATTGGTTGGTAGACGAAGACACACAGTCTTTCAATAAAATTATGGAAGCATTCGGATTACCGAAAAATTCTGATGAAGAAAAAGCAGCACGCACCGAAGCCATTCAAAGCGCATCGAAATACGCCATGGAAATTCCATTGCGCACTGCTCGTGTTGCATTCAAAGCCTTTGACGTTTGTGAAGCCATGATTGAAATGGGCAATCCGAATTCCGTTACCGATGCTGGTGTTGGTGCGTTGGCTATTCGCACTGCTGTGCTTGGTGCATGTTACAACGTGAGAGTAAACGCTGGAGGCATTTCAGACAAAGCATTCACTGAAAAGTTAATGAGCGAAGCTGCGGAGTTGGAGCAATTGACCGATGCGAAAGATTCGGAGTTACGAGCAAAGGTTCTAGCAAAGTTGTAAGAAAAGATAAGAGAGGGGAAGAATAGGGAAGAAAATCTACAACTACCTTTTCCAGAGAATCCAAGCGGGACCTATGAGTAAGAATTGGAGATCTTTCAGGAATGAAGGCTTCTTGCCTTCTACTTTATGTCCGTAAAACTGACCAATCCAAGCGAGCACGAATACCACTAACGAGAAATAGAAAATAGGAACCACATTCAATGATTCTATATAGCCGTTTAGTGCGATGCATATCAAGCTAAAGACTAGCATGACCAACATCAATTGGAATTTCAAACGAGCGTAATAGACCATTACCAACGTCAAGATTAGGTAGACCCATCTAATTTCAACACCCTCCCACTCCACTAGCTTAAAACCGAAGAGCATTCCAACAATAGAAAAATAAATGAGCGGAACGCAGATGTAATGAATCTTCTTGTTCAATGCATTTTGATGACTCTCTGCGTATTCGTTTAATAAGGCATCTAGTTTCGACATGAGGCGAAGATAATATTTTGGTTGAATTCTTGCTAAACAAACGAACCGTTCAAAGAAACTACTAAATTTATCACATGAAAAAAGTAATCACCCTTTCAGCAATCATTATAGCGCTGGCTTCTAACGTTTCTGCACAAAGCCTCAAGGACTTGAAAAAACAAGCCGAGCAGAAGCTTCAACAAACCGCAAAAACTTCTGGATTTACCGAAGAAGAAGCTGGTAAAGCATTGAAAGAAGCGTTGAGCAAAGGAGCGACAAAAGGAACTGAGTTGGTTTCAAAAACCGACGGTTACTTCGGAAATCCGAAAATTAAAATTCCCTTTCCTCCAGATGCAAAAAAGGTTGAAGACAAATTGCGAAGCCTTGGACTGAACAAAGAATGTGACGACGTAATTCTATCACTTAATCGCGCTGCAGAGGATGCCGGTAGCGCAGCGAAAGATATTTTCATTCGAGCTATTTCAGAAATGACCATTACCGATGCGATAAACATTGTTAAAGGTGGAGAAAATGCTGGGACAGAATATTTGAAATCGAAAACACGTGCTGCCTTGGTTGAAGCGTTCAAACCAATCATCAAAACATCACTCGATAAAGTAGGAGCGACAAAGAATTGGGAATTCGTGATTACGCGTTACAACAAGATCCCACTGATTGAAAAGGTGAATCCAGACTTGGTTCAATTCGCTACAGAACGGGCCATTGACGGTTTGTTCGTTAAAGTTGCGGAAGAAGAATTACTGATTCGCAAAGATCCGATTGCACGTACTTCAGAATTATTGAAGAAGGTTTTTGGAGGGTAGTATCACGTCCCGCAAAACGTTTTAAAACTCAAATCATTCTTCGGATTGAAGGTTGAAAAAACATCTTCTTCCGATGAAGATTCATACGGACACTGGAGTCGTTCTTGGTATTCGTTGAACAATTTCCAATTGTTGTTTTCGACAGCTTCGTTCAACACACGCTCAACCCATTCGTTGCGAGGAATAACAATTGGATTTGAATTTCCAATTTCAACTTGAGGAAAAACTTCTTTTCTTGAAAGCCAATTTTCAAAGCGTGTGCTCGTCGATAAATAAACTTCACCCGCATCCTTCCCTTCCAAAAACAAAAATGAGTTGGTGTAATCCGATTGCGTTTCCTCCATGATTTCCAATAATTCTTCTACCCACTCTCTTCCTTCCTGAGTAGAAATTTCAACACCCAATTTCCTTCCCATCATAACATAATATGCTTTACCGAACTGTTCTGGAAAAGCGTCGATCACTTCAATGGCCATTTCCTTGGCAACCTTAGCGTTTTCATGAATCAACGGCATAAGACTGTTCGCGAAAACCCACAAATTCCATTGCGCAATGCCGGGCTGATTGGCAAAGGCATATCTTTTCTGTGTATCAATGGAACTGAAACAAGTGTTAGCTTTGTATACATTCATAAACGCACACGGCCCATAATCAATGGTCTCTCCAGCAATACTCATATTGTCGGTATTCATGACTCCGTGAATAAATCCAACACGCATCCATTCAACAATCAATTCAATCTGCACATAAACAACTTCCTTCAATAAGTTCAAATAAGGATTCTCTGTACCTGCACAATATGGATAATGTAGAGCAATGGTATAATCAGCCAAAGCTCTCAACTTACTTAAGTCGTCTAGCGCAAGCCCATACTCGAACGTCCCGACACGCAAGTGACTCGATGCAATCCGCGCTAACATTCCACCCTTCTCCATTCCATTGCGATGAATGAAATCGCCTGTATCCACAACAGCCAATGTTCTTGTTGTTCGAATTCCCAGAGCATGAATAGCTTCGCTCATAATGACCTCACGCAGCATAGCCTTTAGCGTTGCTCTTCCATCTCCTCGGCGCGAATAGATTGTTTCGCCACTTCCCTTGAGATGAACATCGAAAAGACTTCCTTCTTCATTCTTCCATTCATCTACCAAGGCTGCTCTTCCATCACCTAAAGTATTGAAGTGACCGAACTGATGTCCAGCGTATGCCATAGCCAAAGTTTCCTTCAACCAAGAATTCTCTCCACGAACCATTGATAGAAACTCGTTCGATGAAAATCCATTTTTAAATTCAGAAGTAAACCCTTCATTCCAAAAAACAAGTTGAGCCTTTTCAAATTTCGCCGGTGACACTTCCGAATAAAAATCCGTTGGCAGTTTCGAATAATTCAATTTCATTTCACAGACGGATTTAAGGCCTCTACTACAAAGGACACCACACGCTTACGAGGATAATCTTTCAAGCTTGTCAATTGAACCAAGCGCATAGGCACAGGCGGCGCGAACTCACGCACATTGGCGCGTTGCTTTGCAGACAAGAATTGTATGGATGCTGCTGGAACCAAAGTCATTCCACCATTTTCATCGACCAATCGAATGAGCGTTTGAATACCTCCTGCATCGTAACTGATCTTCGCTTTCTTTTTCTTTTTGAAACTACAAACCTCCAAGGCCTGTTCACGAAAACAATGTTCTTCCGACAGAAACCACAACTTTTCGGAGGCGATGTGCTTGGGTTGAATGAACTTTCTAGCTGGCATTTTTTCCAATGGAGAAACATACGCTACAAACTCTTCTTCGTATATGGGGTGAGAAGTATAAAGGGAAGAATCACTTTCTGTTGCAAGAATTGCCAGATCAATCTCGCCTTGCGTTAAAGCCACCAAAGCCTTCTCTGTAGGAAGTTCCTGAATACTAATTTTCAAATCATGATCTCCTCTTTCAATATTCTTGATGAAATGGGGAACCACAGTCGAAGCCAATGAAGGAATAACTGAAACACGAATTTCTCCATCGAGCCCTTTCGAAATCTCCTTCGAAATCTCGCGCATCATCTGTTGTTCGGCTAAAATTCGTTTGGCTTGATTCAACAACAAAGTCCCCTCTTCAGAAAATTCTAGAGGTTGTGCGCCTCTTCGAACAATGACTATTTCAAGCTCTTCTTCCAGCTTCTTAACCATCATGGAAAGAGTTGGCTGACTAACAAAACAAGCCGCTGCCGCGGCAACAAAATTCTTGTGTTTCTCTAATGCGACAATGTATTCGAGTTGCTGAAAGTTCATAGGTAAAATCTATACCTACAAAAATACAATTGTTTTTAGTAATATGGGACGCACACCTTTTTTAAAGTGCCGTGCTTCAACTTTGGAGGAACGATGTAGACAATGGAAAATTCCAAACCTCCTCTTCCAGTGCTCGCGGGACGTAAGGTTGACGTGTTTAAATCATAAGACATGCCCACGCGCCACTCATTGTATTCAACTCCCATTTCAATCCATGCAGCATCGCGAAAACGCCCGTGGATTCCAGCAAATACGCGTTGGTTTTCCCACTTCTCTGAAGGAAGTTTGTAGTACACGCGTGGACCAAAAACCAACTCTTTCATTTTTCCTTGTATTTGAAAAAGCGACAAAACTTCAACTTCATACAATTGATTGATTGACACTCGTGCACTCGCTTGAATAGCATGACGCATATCCAACAAGATAGCGTCGTTATCCATGAAACTTTGTCTCGGACGTGTGATGTTATTCAACGAATATCCTGCATTCCAGCGAAATTTATTTTCTTGTTTCTGAATAAAAACAGCCAATCCAATAGAAGGGTAAACCCGAGCGGTAGTCGCATAAATCTCATTGTTGGCAAGATTTGGATCGAAGCTCAATCCGTTCCATTGCGAATCATAAACCAATGCACTCGGATCGAATCCGCGAGAGGTAATTCCAAATGAACCTCCCCCTCTAATTTCTAGGCTGTCATTTGGCTTGTATAACGTATGCGCCGCGTGCAAATGCACTTGTGATGTCCTGAAACGAGAATCTCCTGCAACATCGCTTCCTGCATTCAAGCCGAAAGACCAAGGCTTTGCATTGAACTCTTTCGCTTCAGCGGAAAAACCGAACGTCTGATAAGGAGTTGTAACACTTCGCCATTGGTTCCGTTGATTCGCAGCAAAACGAAACTGCCCGTTGAATGCACCAACTTGTGCACTGTTCTGCCAAAGCATGGCTTGATCAAACTGACTGAAGTGAATATCTTGGGCAATAGAGCGAGAGCAAAAAACGAATAAGGCGAACAAGCACGCGAGCTTACTCTTACTCATTCTCTTTCCGTTTCTCATTCTTTCTATCATTCTGATCTTATTCTAGCACCGTAATATTCCCCTCTTCGAAATATATTTCTCCACCCTCACACACAGTGCGGAGGTAGTACACAAAAACAGCCGGATCTACTTTCTTCCCTTTGTAATAGCCATTCCAACCAATACTTTGATCTTGTGTTTCGAAAACCAATTCACCCCAACGATCGAAGACCTTGAAGTTTAATTCTGTGATGAAGTTACCTCTCACGTATAACCAATCGTTCGCTTGATCTAAATTCGGAGTGAAGGCGTTCGGAACGTACACGGTTGGTCTTCCACAAATAAAATCGACCACTCGCACCGTGACACTATCCTGCTGAATGCAATCACCATCAGAGACCGATACATTGTAGGTTGTAGTCGTTTCAACAAAAGCATTTGGATTGTGAATGTTCGCATTGCTCAATCCTAAATTGGGTGTCCAACTATAATTATATCCTGCATTCACAGGGCTCGCATTCAACTGGACATTCGTACCCGCCAAAACAACAGCTGGTGTCGCGGTCGCATCAATTGTCGAAGCATTCAACGTACTCACCGCAACTTGAACAGTGTCTTGGGCGAAGCATCCGCTTGGCGTTGCTGCAGAGACAGACACTGTTGTGGCAGCTGTAATTATAAACTCCACAGACGAAGTTCCCTGTCCGCTTAACAACTGCGCATTTGATTGCCACTGGTAATTAAATGTCGGATTTGGATTCAACACAGACAATGTGACCGTGTCGCCGTAGCACGCTGTAAAATCGCCTTGAATAGTTGCTTGATCACCAACCATGAAAACAGAGACACTGTCTTCAACGGTGCAACCTTGACTGGTCAATTGCGCGAAATACGTTTGCATTCCGTTTACAAAAACACTGATTGAGAGGTCTTGCGTATTACTGTTTAATGGATTCGAAAAGTCTGGAGAAGCGCTCCAGATCAAGTCTCCCGTTGAAGGACTTACGAGTGCATTGAGATCGAGATTATCTGGCACACACAATGCCGTATCGTTGGGAAGGGTTAATTCCAATTGCGGAACAATCACGTTTTGTATGAGCGTATCTGCACATACATCGTGCTGAATCAACAACTGGTATGACGCGCTGGAACTTCCTGTAAAAATCGGAAGTGGTCCGTTCACATCGCTCAAATTTCCATCGTTTGGCGTCCAGGTATAAACCGCATTCGGATCGGCACTCACCTGTCCCAACTGAACAGGAATTCCACTACAAACAGTAACATCGGCAAGCGTTTCAACAATTGGCGCAACGACAGTAATTGTTCTTGAAATAGTATCTACCGCATTGCACGTTCCGGGATTCTGGGCTGTCAAGGTTATCGTATAGGTTCCGGGCGCATTGAAGGTGTGAACCACGCTGTTTCCAAATACGGTAGAGTTATCATCGCTGAAATGCCATTGAACCGAAGCCGCCAACGAAGATGTGCTTACCAACTGAATGATTGAACCTTCGCACAACAAAGGTGGCGCATTGAAATTCGCAACAGTAAGCGGCAGTTGAAAATCGTATTTAAAAACACCGTTGTTGCAACTGTTGTTATTGATTGCTGAAACAGCATTCGGAGGAAAAATTGGGAAGTCGCTATTTCCACCACAACCCGCGCAAACACTTTGATAAATAATTCCCTTTCGGTCGAAGCGACTGGTTCCACCATCGACGTGTTCGGCACTGATGTTTCCACCAAAGAAAGAGGCGTAGGTAACAGCACTTGCATCGGCTTCCAAGACTAGCAAATAAAAATCACTTCCGTCAGTCGTAGTTTGAAATGCGTCAGGAGTTGTGATCAAACCTGTTGTATATCCCGCTTCCATAGTGGAGTATTCATTCACTGCTCCTCCCCATCCACTGAGGTAAATCTTTCCACATACATCAACCAAAAATGCAGTTGGAGAAAGATTCGGTTCTCCTCCACCCGTTCCGAATACGGTGCTCCAAACAATCGACGATAAATCATTAGGGAATTTCGTGACGAGCATACCGCTGTTGGGCTGACTGAATGCGGCATTCACAACAAAGGTTGAATTCGCGGCGCGGGTTTGTCCGTATACAAAAACCTCATCTGTATTATCCGTTTCAATAAAATACAACTGATCGAAAACATTGCTTCCGAAATAAGTTGAAGTAAGCAGCGACGTCCCTGAAGGATTCAATTTCGCTATCCATCCGTCGCTATTTCCTCCATTAAAAACTTGTCCGTATCCATTTCCAGCAAGAGGAAAATCGACCGATTGAGTTCCTCCACACACGAAGACATTCCCCGCATTATCTTCCGCCAAACTGAATCCGCTGTCGTCATCACTTCCGCCTAAATACGTACTCCAATTCATTTGCGACAAATCGCTAGAAAGTTGAAAAACACAAGCATCTTGCAATCCGCCTATGCTCGATTGAAAAGCGTTGACTGTTGGAAAATTGATTGAGTAGGTTGAACTCGCAACATAGACGTTATCGTTTGCATCAAGATCTATTTCTCCGCGAAATTCATCGGCATAATTGAACTTCAATCCTGCCGCAGTATTCACACCGTCGTTACCTGTTCCACCCACGAAGGTGGAAGCTTCAAGCGTATTTCCATTCACATTCAATTTCGCAACTATGATATCGCTACCGTTTACATATTGCACACCTACGCCAAACGGAGCGAAGTTCGCACCGCCGTTAAATGAATTATCAAAGGCATTGGATGTTACCGGGAAATTTCCGCTTGAAGTCGTTCCTAATACAATCAGTTCGTCGTTGCTATTGCAGATAAGGCTGTGCGGCAAATCATCATTTGTACCACCCAAGAAAGTGCTCCATTGCATGAAGGTTCCGGACACGTCGTATTTCGAAATGGCCATATCTGTTCCCGCCAAAGTTCCTTGTCCATCGCCACCTCCCCACGTCGTTTGATAGGCGCCGATTGTCGTCGGATATCCCTGTCCAAAAGCACTGCTTCCTGAAATTAAATTTCCTTGACTGTCATAAGTTGCGGTATACCCGAAGTTGTCGTCGAAACTTCCGCTGTAGGAGGAAAAGATGAGCTCGGGATCAATGATTAAAGCATATCTCGGATTGTACTTTCCAACTCGAAAAGAAATGGTATTTCCATTTTTCACGAAGGCGCATTCTACGCGAACCTTTAAGGGCGGATTGCTACCCGCGGCCTCGCCTTCCATGGGAATCATTTGATAGGCAATGGGGATCTGCTCAACGATTTCAC
This sequence comes from Flavobacteriales bacterium, assembly GCA_044374295.1. Classification (GTDB taxonomy): domain Bacteria; phylum Bacteroidota; class Bacteroidia; order Flavobacteriales_D; family Sanyastnellaceae; genus CAIZGX01. The sequence goes on from JBILOU010000018.1 coordinate 14,781, forward strand.
CTAATGCAGTGCGAACAATAAGCCTTCCATCTTCCACACGAACATCGTCGGTTCCTTCGTAAGTCCATTGAATTTGCGCAGGCGAAGCACCGCGCTGCACTTCCCAATCGTACTTCATGAAGAAGTCGTTCTGATAAACGTGCAGATGAATGCCCGAATAAAAATTATGATAACGGAAACCTTTGGCTTCTCGACAGTCTCTTCCCCACTTCAACGGGTCGTTTCCTAAAAAATAATTGTATCGCGTTTGTTGAAAGGCATCTGCTGTAACCTTTTCGGGGTGCGCATTTCGAAACACTTGTCGAAACACGTGTCCACGCATGACAGGCTCAAACTCCTTTCCTGCATGTGCTTTCGCAATTTCAGATAAATCGAAGAAGTGATGAGTGAAGGCGTTGTTCTCGAAAAAAGTCCTGCCGTTTTCTGTAGCAGCACTGTACTTCACTTGCGAAGGCCATTGACCTTTGTTCTCAATGAAATGAACCACCTGCGCAAGTCCTAACTGAACCAACAGGCTTAAGCATCCAATGAGTAAAATTTTGCGCATTGAACGAATTTAGTAAAAAGTTTATGATTTTACGACTTCAGCTTCGATTGCAGTGCAAGCATTTCAACCAATGCCTGAGCGCAGTCGACACCTTTGTTTCCGAGAACACCTCCGCTGCGAGCGCGACTTTGTTCAATGTGATCATCGGTAAGAACACCGAACACCACAGGTTTTCCTGAATGCAGTCCTATGTCTTGAATACCTTGAGCAGTCGCCATTGACACGTATTCAAAATGTGGGGTTTCTCCGCGAACAATACATCCCAATGCTATAACACCGGTCACGCCTGGCTTTTCAGTCGCCCATTTCGCACCAAGTGGTAATTCAAAACTTCCAGGAACGTATTCCTTTTCAATCTGAGACTCTTGAAAACCAAGACGGAGCAATGTTTCCAATGCTCCGTTGTATAAATTCTCTGTTACTTCTTCATTCCAACGAGAAACCAAAATAACCACGCGGTGATTTTGAATTTCAGGAAGAACAATTGCTCTTTCTTCTGAAAGATTAACTGTTGCCATTATCCTTGCGCCTTCAAGTAGTTCAACATTTTGTCTGCCTCAACATATGTTGCAGAACGATTGTCGATACCTTCCATTGCCTTCTCTAATGTTTCTTTCGCTTTTTCTTTGTTGCCTTGCTCAATGTATACACGAGCCGCTTTCAACAAGTACTCTCCTGCTAATGCATCGCGCGTTCCGTTTGATTTAGATTGAGTAGCTGCTTTCTCGAAGTACTTCACAGCCTCGTCTAACTGTCCCAACTCTACATTCATGTCGCCAATGTTTCCAAGTACGTATACTGAAACCGCTTGATCGTCAACGTTTACTTCTTTAAAGTGAGCCAATGCATTTCCGAAATCTCCTTTCGTACGGAAACAAATAGCAGCGCCGTAATGCGCTAATTCTGCTGCATCTGTTCCTTCGTAGTTATCAATAACGCTTTGGAAACCGGGAGCATCTTCATGACCATTCAAAGCCCAGTCAATACTGTCGATTGACAAATAATACTGTGCCTTCCATAAAGCGTTTGCCGCTTCACGTTCGCGAGGTTGAGCAATTGTTGCATCGTAAGCGAAGTATCCGCCAACTCCAACAACCAAAGCAATACCTACTGCCATCAATGGCTTTCTGTATTTTTCGAAAAAGTTTGAAGTTGTGTTCGAAGCGTTCACTTCGCTATAGCTAACTTCTTGGTCTGCGATATTTTTCTTTGACATGTGCGTAAATTGAGGTGCGAATATACTAAATTCCGAATAATTTTGACACTTCTAATTGTATGTCAAGAATTACCCTCCATAAACTCCAGCTGTTTCAGTTTAAGAACTACGACGCTTTCGAGGCCCGCTTTGGCCCCCGAGTGAATTGTTTATTGGGGAAAAATGGAATTGGAAAGACCAATATCCTGGACGCTATCTATAGCCTTAGCTTCTGCAAAAGTTACTTTTCGCATACCGACAGCTTTTCGATTCAAGACGGGAAAGAACAAGGTGCGGCCAGTGGCGAGTATGAAATCGAAGATGTACCCGCGAAAATTTCTTACGCACTCTCTCGAGACAAAAAGAAGCAGGTAAGTAAAAATGGGAAGGCCTACGAGCGCCTATCCGAACACATCGGTGTTCTTCCGTTGGTTATGGTTACTCCGAATGACATTGACCTGATTCGCGAGGCGAGCGATGTTCGTCGCCGATGGCTCGACCAAACCTTGTCGCAGACTTCTTCAGAATATCTTCGATTGCTCATTCAGTTCAACCACATTCTAGACCAACGAAACGCTGTCTTGAAAAACAACCGTTACGGAAAGTCAGAACTGGCTGAAATTATTTCCATATACAACGAACAACTGAACTACAGCGGTACGCAGATTTTCCTTGCTCGAAAAAGCTTCTTTGAAAGTTTCGCCCCTGTATTCGAATCGATTTACAACGAAATTTCTCAAGCCGAGGAATTACCCATTCTGCGCTACGAATCGGAAGTAAACGAAGAAAATTATTTATCTCTGTTGGAAGGAAGTCTCGAGCGTGACATATACGCAGAGCGCACCACCAAAGGAATTCAGAAAGACGATATCATTTTCGAATTGCAAGGAAAAATGCTGAAAAAATTCGCCTCACAAGGTCAGCAAAAAACTTTCTTGCTCGCCCTTAAATTGGCGCAGTTGGAATATACTAAAGGGCTACTGAACAAATCGCCTTTGCTTATTCTCGATGACATCTCAGAGAAACTCGACGACAATCGCTTGCGATCTTTGTTACGCTGGTTGAATGACAATACGCAGTCGCAAATTTTCCTTTCTGATACTGACCTAGAAAAAACTCCGCGCTTATTAACAGAAGTTGAAATGGATTTCGAAACCATTTCCCTTCAAAACAATTTTATCCTTCCTGAAGAAACCCACCAACCATGAGCACAAGAAATGAATTTTCCTTGAAAGACGCCATTGGCGAGTGGATAAAAAGATCTCCTCTTCAACGCAAATTAAATGAGCTTCAGATAATTGAAGCTTATGAAAAGGCTGTTGGTCCAATCTTATACAAAAAAACAAAGCAAATAACGATCAAGGGGAATCAACTTCATTTGCATTTCGAATCGGCCCCTTTGCGCGCCGAGCTTTTCCAATCGCGCACCGATTTGCTCAAGGCAATCAACGATCAATTCAGCGAGCCACCAGTGCTAGAAATTGTCTTTTCCTGACAAATCGCAGATTTTCCAACTTTCCTTCAATTATTTTTTTTTGCTTAACGCGAATGAAATGTATCTTTCGCCTACAGAAAAAAAACGTATGTCGAGAATCCCAACACTCTGCGCAAAGAATAAGTCAATTACAGCGTTGTTAGTCCTTCTAACAGTTGTCTCTTTGTTCAACATTTCATGGTCCGATGAGAAACCTAAAAAAGGACATCACGGAAGCGTGGAAATGGTAAAGCTGTTAACCCAAACAAATCTTCCTGTTGGTGACAATGGTTTTTTCACTGGGTCCGGACGTTGCGGCGGGTGTCACGGAGATGATCCAATTGATTTCGCTAATATAAATTCTGAAGGTTCTGATGTAAGTCCAGCAACCAATTGGAGAGGAACCATGATGGCCAACTCTGCTAAAGATCCTTTTTGGAAAGCCAAAGTGAATCACGAAATTTTAGTTAACCCAGCGCATTCACAAGAGCTCGTAAACAAATGCACCTCTTGTCACGCACCAGTCGGACGCTTCACAAATCTTCTAGACTTAAACAATCCGAACTACACCATGGAGGAACTTGCCTTAGACTCTTTGGCACTCGATGGGGTTAACTGTGGAGCATGTCACCAACAAAAGATGGACGGTCCTCAAGGTGTCGGAAAACATTTCAGCGGAGATTTATTCTTCCATAGAGATACCATTTACGGTCCGTTTATCACTGAAGAGCAGGAGGTTCCAATCTTCGAAGCTATGATGCAAAGCTTCGTAGGTTACCGCCCTCTTGGACATGCTAAAATGCGTCAATCGGAGACTTGTGCAGGATGTCATAGTTTATCCACGCACACCGCTGACCTCGATGGTAATTATACCGGCAACGATTTCATTGAACAAGCCACCTATCATGAATGGCTGAACTCTTCTTACAACGATACACCTGGACTTCAACAAGAATGTCAGGGTTGCCACATGCCCGAAGCAGGCGAAGGTGTGGTAATTGCTTCCGGATACCTTTTCCTTCCGCAACGCCAACCCTATGGTCAACACTGGTTAGTTGGAGGAAATACGTTCATGCTTGGCCTTCTGAAAAACAATGCAGCATTCTTAGGTGTAACAGCTACAGAAGAACACTTCAACACCGCTATTGAACGCACGACTACCCTTCTTCAAAATGAAACCGCTCTCGTTACCCTAACGGAAACCGGGATTGAAAATGACACAGCGAAGTATTCAATTAAATTGTCAAACTTAGCTGGACACAAATTCCCAAGCGGATATCCATCAAGACGCGCATATGTTGAAATTATTGCGGTTGATGATGCTGGAAATGAAGTGTTCCATTCTGGAAAAATGGATAATCAATATCGCATTGTTGGAGAAGACAACACATGGGAACCTCACTACGACCTTATTACTTCTCAAGACCAAGTTCAGATTTATGAAATGGTTATGGGAGATGTAAACGGAAACAGAACTACGGTTCTTGAACGTGCCGATGTGATGCTCAAAGACAACCGTCTTACTCCTATTGGTTTTTCTGTGAATCATGCTTCTTACGACAGTACTAAGATTGTGGGTGACGCTTTGTACGACCCGAACTTCAATCACTTCCCGAACGGCAACGAAGGAAGCGGAACCGATCAGATTCGAGTTCACATTCCTTTGAACGGATTCTCAGGAAACTTGCACGTGACTGCTCGTTTGATGTATCAGACTGTTCCACCGAAGTATCTTGAAGAAATGTTCACCTTCGACAATGAAGCCATTAACTCTTTCCGTTCGATGTATGACGCGGAAGGTGCAGACCCTGTGCAAGTAGGCGCTCAAACACTTATGAGTACTATTGTTGGAGTTGAAGAAATTCGTATTCCTACTTTCTTGTTGTTCCCGAATCCAACTTCAGACGGTTGGGTGAACCTTACGTCGAACGGTGCAATTGTAGATGAAATTGCAATCTATTCCATAGATGGAAGATTTATTGAGCGAAGAAAAATTGGAAGTGTTGTTGCGCGTATTCAGCTGCCTGAAACTCGCGGAACTTATTTCGTTGAAATAAATTCTTCAAGAGGAAGAACACTTGAACGTGTGATTCGCAGATGAGCATAAGCATTCGTCCTGTTAAAATTTCTGACGCAGACTTTTGCTTAAGTCTCTATTCGAAATATGTCGTAGGTTCTGCTGTCTCTTTTGAATTGGAAGCACCTTCGTTAGAAGAATTTTCAAATCGAATCGATACAATTTCCAAACGATTTCCTTATTTGGTTGCTGAAGAAAACGGAAACGTAATCGGCTATGCCTACGCTTCAGCCTATCGCGATCGCGCAGCCTACCAATGGAATGTTGAAGTCTCTATTTACGTTGAAGATCAAAACAAAAAATCTGGCGTTGCAACTACGCTATACACCCAACTCTTCAATGAGCTTGAACGAATTCACATTTGTAAAGCTTTCGCGGTGATTGCGCTTCCGAATGATGCGAGCGTTGGATTTCATCACAAGATGGGATTTGAGAAATTCGCTACTTACAAAAACGTAGGATTCAAATTGAATCAATGGCACGATGTATTGTGGATGGAAAAGACCATTCAATCTCCTGAAATTCCTACTACCCCTTTGTATTGGAACTACGGTTTGCGTTGAAACAAATAAACGTGTCCACGCTGTTCAACTAAATTCCAAGTGCTATCGACTTGAATGGCTTGAATGAATTCGTTCGTCTGATCTACACTTAACGGATAAGTAGACTCTACCGAACTGATTAGAATAAATTCAGCATCCTTCACAAAAGGCAACGTATAGCATTTGTCGCGATAGGCCAATTGACCAACATAAGCCGAATTGGCCATGACAGAAGCATCACTAGGAATCTTTTCCATAAGCGCCTTCACATCAGCCAAATCATAATGCGGTTTGAAATGCGGCTTTTGCCAGAAGATAAAGCGTTCTTTTTCCCAAGCCTTCGAACGTTCAACTAAACCGTATACCGTGCTTGACAGCGTGAAGAAAATGAGAACGGCTCCTACTCTATTCGCACTGAATTTCCACCTAGAAACTACTTCCATAACCGCGACAACAACTACTGGAGCAAACTCAATGCTGTATTGATAAACACATCCCCAGGTACTCGGCTGATTCGTCAATTCTTTTTGAATAATAATTGGAAGGATCATCACGAAATACCATGGACGAACGAACAACGCCCATCCGCCAGCAACAAACAAAACCAAATAGAAGAACACCTTTTCATTGTTGTAGGTTGGGTCTTCAGGCATGTGATTTACAAACAGCAAACGAATGAATTCAAGCGGATGCATGATCATGAATTTGATTGCCGCAGTCATGTCTCCGCCTAAAACCGGATACTTCCCGAAATGAACAAAATCTTTTTCTCCGGCAATGGTCGGCATTACCCACTTCACCATAAACAAGAAATACAAGACACTGAAACCAGCGAAAAGCAGAATGTATTTCCGACTCTCTTTCGACTTGAAATACTTCCAGAACAAACCCAATGAAACGAAGAATAAAAAGAGCGAAACATTTTCCTTTCCTAAACACATAAAGACCAGCAAAGCAAAGGCTTTGAGCCATGCTTTTCGATTCACCATGAGAAAGAAAAAAGGAAGCGCCATGGCCGAAATCACATTGCTGTGATAGTCGTAAGCCAATGCTGCGAGTGTTCCGAAAAACAAATAGAACATGGCCATTCCCCAAATTCTATAGGGGCGTGTCTCTTCCTTTTCATTCAACAAAAAATAAATCCCGAATCCACCAATAATCACTGCCACACATTGCACAACGAGTAACGTGTACGATTTGAAAACCCACGAAAGTGGAGAGAACAACATGAGATATAAGTCGAAGTGATCGGCTAACAGGTTTTTGTTTTCCGGAAGGAAAAGAGAGGTGTCTGCAAAACGAAAGTGTGCGTAGTCGTAGAGCGCGTTTGTATACAAGCCAAGATCCAGCGCGTAAGTCCTAAAATAAATATGATTGGTGAAAGACACCACTGCGAACAAAGCAAATGCAAACAGAGCTGTTAACCACGCCGAACTGTGCGAGCGAAATGAATTCAAAATTCCATTCATACTTGCGAACTTAATACTTTCCACATGAACCGGTGCATACCAATAATTGGAATTTCATACTCCTCTTCCAATTCATTGAAATGAAGTCGGCGATAAAAATTCAGTGCGGCAACACGTGCATCGCACCACACTACTTCAACACCTAATTCTCTCAAATGATTTAATCCGGCTTCAACAATAGCATCTCCAAACCCTTGTCCTCTGTATCCTTCACGCACCGCCATGGCGCGCAAACGATACTGTTTTTCTTGCAGAAGTCTTTGGTTTTTTTCTTGTTGAAGAGTAACCGTTGCAACTGTTAGTCCTTCTATTTGAATTCCGAAATGAAATGTTGATGAAAGTCGATCGGTTTCCAAAATGCAATTCTCGAAAGACTTATGCGGCCATAAAACTTCATTGCGCAATTGCTGAATTTCTTCAGGTTGAAGTTGCAGCGCTTTACTGGCTGTCATCTTGTTCGAGATCTTCGTAATACATAAAGTCGTCGAGCTGTCGACGGTCTTTCTTCGTAGGTCTTCCCACGCCGAAGTACGGCGTGGCTTTCATTTGAAGTTGAATGCGTTCCAACTTCACCAATTCATCGGGTGCTGTAACATCTTTGGTAACGGTTGAAACCAACTTCGCTCCCAAGCGACTCTTTGGAAAATCGATGACTTCAAATTGAAAATAAATGGGGCCTTTTCTTACACGAACGACGTCTTTCAATTTCAATTCACGCGAAGCTTTAACGAACTCTCCGTTAACCCATACTTTCTCGGCTTTACAAGCAGATGTTGAGAGCGAGCGTGTCTTGAAAACACGGATGCACCAGAGGTATTTGTCTACGCGCATGTATTAATCGATTACTAATTTGAAACGTTCCCAGAGCGTTTTCACCGCTGGGTTTTTCTCCATCATTTTTTCAAATCGCGCGCGATCGGTTACGATTTCCCTTGCTACTGAATTGCCCTGAGCGATTTCCAATTTCAACTTCAACCCTACAACACCCTTCTTACGCATAAAACCCATTAAAGGTGCACGCTCTTCGTTGAAGTATTCCATTTGTGTCGTTCCTGGGAAAATCAGATGCAATTCATTATCGGGAAGAACATTCAGCTTTGTTACTTTCAGTGCAGATGCTGCTTGCGAGTTGAAATCCATAAGTTCTTCCACGTATCCCATCCAAGCCGCATTGATTTCCTCTTCGGTATAAATGCGTTCAGCCTTTTCTTCTACAACTGGTTCGTCAGCTTCTGTTTCAATCTGAATTTGCGGATTGTATCGTATGGAAATATTGTCGGGAGACAATCCGGCTAGCTTCCTTTTTTCAGGATCGAGTACCGTTTTATTCGGAAGTTGTTTCTCGTTGTTGAATTCAATTGCAACGGATTCCGTTTTCTCAATAACAAGTTCGTTTGAAGGACTTGGGGTTGGCGATGAAGTTGCTGGAGAAGTTGTTCTTGCTTGTGGTGCTCCGATGAACTTTTCAGCTCCGCGAAACGCTAAGATTTTCACTTTTTTTTTTCACCCTCGCGCAAGTTTTGCGGAACGCTACACAATTTCATGAGCAGAAGTTCAACCAACAAACGTGGGTGACGTGAAGACTTGTAGTGATAATCGGTGTCGTTCACTAAATCAATTCCTTGAATTAAGAAACGCAAATCGCTTGCAGCTGCCTGGTCTTTGTATTTCGCGGCAACACCTTCAGTCACTTCCATTAATGAAAGTGTTTGTGCATCGCGACAAACCAATAAATTTCTGAAGTGTGCGCCTAATCCGGTTACGAAGTGATGTACATCGAAACCCTTTTCAACCACTTCATTCAACACCAACAAGGCGTTTGGAATATCTTCTTTGAAAAACAAATCAGTCAATTTGAAGTAGTACTCATAATCGAGCACATTCAAATTCTGAATAACTAGGTCGTAGGTTAATTTCCTTCCACAAAATGCAACTACCTGATCGAAGATTGACAAGGCATCGCGCATGGCGCCGTCTGCCTTGGTTGCAATAACGTGCAATGCATCCTCTTCCGCCTCAATTCCTTCTTGCTTGCAAATGTGTTGCAAATGCTCGGTCATGTCTTTCACTTTGATTCGATTGAAATCAAAGATTTGACAACGACTTAAAATGGTTGGAATAATCTTATGCTTCTCTGTTGTGGCTAGAATGAAAATCGCATGTGCAGGTGGCTCTTCCAACGTTTTCAAAAACGCGTTGAAAGCGGCTGCTGAAAGCATGTGAACCTCATCTATCACATATACCTTGTACTTTCCAACTTGTGGTGGGATGCGCACGGTATCAACGATAGCACGTATGTCGTCTACTCCATTGTTTGAAGCCGCATCTAATTCAAAAATGGTAAAAGCTAATTCTTCGGGAGTGGCATCTAACATGTTGTTGATGGCCTTCGCGAAGATGCGCGCACAAGAAGTTTTACCTACTCCACGAGAGCCGGTGAACAAATAAGCCTGTGCAATTTGATTGGTTTCTATGGCATTGCGCAAGGTGGTGGTGATGGACTTTTGTCCAACCACTGAATCCCAGTTGTCTGGGCGGTACTTCCTTGCTGAAACGATGAAATTTTCTGCCATAACGTTACAAAGATGAATAAAAAATCGTGGTTCGTCGAATTCAAATATCCACAACCTATTCACATCGGGAACTAACTTGTTGAAATAGCCTATTTTTAGGCCATGAGAATAATTAAACCTTTTCTTAAATCGTTAAGCCTTGCGGCAATTCTGATTTCGGCAAAAACGCTTTTTGCTCAAAACTTCCAATTGCAGCTCAATCCGCAATCGCATAACATTGGGGATGGAACGGCATCCGTGGTAAGTTCCGATAGCATTACTTCTGCGCATTGGTCAAATCTTCAAAGTGTGGATTCTATAGCAGCTTCCGGACTGAAAGAAGGAATTAACTATACCGTTCAAGTAACCTTTTCGAATGGCAACAAGCAAGAGCAGACGTTCTCCATACCAGCGGTTTCAAGCGAGGAAAAGATGAATTCATTTTTTGTTCCAATCGTTGACGCCTTCGGAACAGTGCTGTTCTACGACCCTTTCGCTGCATTCAATTTATATGATCAACATTTATACGACAACGATGGAAAACAAATCAAACAACCGAATGGAGATCCGGTAAAAACAGAGATTTGGTTAGTCGTTGTTTTACTTATCGGCAGCGCTGTATTCTTTACTTTTTACTTCCGATTTATCAATGTCCGCGCATTCGGACATGCGTGGAAAATCACATTTGGACAATTCACCAAGAAGACCGACGAAGGAGAAGTTACCCCCTTCCAGGCCTTATCGGCTGCGCTAAGTGGAACTTTGGGATTGGGAAATATTTCTTTGGTGGCAGTGGCTATTGCGGTTGGTGGTCCTGGGGCAACATTTTGGATTATCGTTGCTGGACTGTTCGGAATGACTACCAAATTCGTTGAATGCACACTTGGTGTAAAGTACAGAAAAATCTCTGCAACGGGCGAAGTCAGCGGCGGACCCATGTACTATTTGAGTGCTGGATTAGCAAAGAAAGGATGGCAGCGCAGTGGAAAAGTATTGGCTGTGATTTTTGCAATCATGTGTGTTGGCGGAACGCTTGGCGGAGGAAACATGGTACAAGCGAATCAGGCTTTTGATATGGTGAAAACCACCATTCCTGGTTCTGAAGAATACGCGCTTTGGATTGGTGTTGCATTTGCTATCGCAGTGGGATTTGTAATTGTAGGCGGAATAAAAAGCATTGCCCGTGTGACAGACAAAATGATTCCCGCCTTGGTGGTGGTGTATTGCGGATTTGCGTTAGTAATTATTGGAATGAACATCTCCCACATGGGTGAAGCGGTTTCATTGATATTTAACGGTGCCTTTTCTCCAGATGGAATGAAAGGTGGATTCATTGGCGTTATGATGATGGGCTTTCGAAGAGCGGCGTTCAGCAATGAAGCTGGAATTGGATCTGCAAGTATTGCACACTCGACTTCGAAAACAAACAAACCTGTTACTGAAGGAATGGTTTCGTTACTGGAACCGTTTATCGACACTGTTGTTGTTTGCACCATGACCGCATTGGTGTTGGTGTTCACAGGATTCGCAACAGACGCTCACGGACTAAATGGAAGCGCATTAACAGCAGCGGCATTTCGTTCTGTCTTCCCTTGGACCGATTGGATTCTTTTAATTTGCATTGTCCTTTTCGCCTACGCGACCATGATTTCTTGGTCTTATTACGGAATGAAAAGTTGGGCTTATTTGTTCGGCGAAAAGTGGTGGATCAAGCAATCGTTCAACCTCCTGTTCTTATTCTGCACCGTTCTCGGAACCGTTAGCAGTTTCGGTGCAGTCGTAGACTTTTCCGACATGATGATCTTAGGCATGGCCTTCCCGAACCTCATTGGATTGTGGGTATTGAAAGATGAGGTGAAGAGGGAGTTGCAGAAATACTTTGCGGAACGCAAAAATGTGGCGTAGCCACTCATGTTGCGAAGCAACGAATGCCGGAGGCGAATGTCCGAAGGACGAATGCAGCAAAGCTGCGAATGCCGTTAGCGAATGTCTTCGACTCTTGAGTTAATTACTTTGAATTCTTTTCGTTTTGTAGTTTTTTCCTCATGGCAGTTGACAGTGCGTAGAGCGTTGCTCCTATGCCGCGGATTTGCTTGTTTAATTCATTGAATTCTTCCGTAGGAATGTACTCTGTTTCATGCAAGAGGTTAATCCAGTATTTTGTTTCGCTGGCTTCTTTGAATGCAATAAAAACCTTGTGGGTATAATCTTTCAAAGATTCTGCACTTCGAGCTTCATGAAGATTCGCGCTTATTGAAGTGGCACTTCGAATAAGTTGATTGGAAATGTTGAACTCTCTTTCTTGGGTTTGCAATCGCTTGCCTAATTTAACTGCTGTTACGGCAAAGTCCTTTGCTGTTTGATGAATTGGAATCATAGTTGTAATTTTTCGACAAAGATGTTGTGTCACTTCACGAAAAAAAAGAAACCCATATTCTCATAACAATTTTCACGAAACGCTGAAACGCAATGTATTCAAGGCTTTTCGGGTATTTACCCGTAGCATAACTTACGTGTTTACACATTAGCCGCAGGCATTCGTTCGAAGAACATTCGCCCTCTGGGCATTCGTTGCTCTGCCACATTCGCCTCCGGCATTCGTTGCTTCGCAACATTAGTGGCTCTGCCACATCAGTTGCCCTCGCAATGCTACTTAACCAACAACACCCCTTCACCTATAGAACTGCCTTCAGAACTAGAAGGGGCAAATGGGTAATTGTATTCATAAATGACCAAGCGAAATTGCTTCCCATCTTCAAACCAGTCGTAGGTAAATGCAGGTTGATTTGCTGCTTGACGATCAAGGGCTTTGCAAAAAGAGTAAAACTCGTTTTTGAATTCCCGAATAATCTCCTTCCCATTGTCTTTGTAGGTAATGGTGAAGTCTGAAATTTTCGCCTTGGAGCCGAAAGTCAAAAAGTGCAATTCATTGAACCCTTGAACAAAGATTTCATTTAAATTAACATTTACATACTTGATACCGCTCTCCATGGCTTTTTCACCGGCGGATGATGACTGTATTAACTTATTTCTGAATCGGTCGGAATTAATTAAGTCCGATACTAAATCGTAGCTACCAAGACCGCCACGAACCTTTACCGGCAACTGATTCGATTCGAACCAATCGGCATGTTCCGATTGATAGTAATACATGTAATACAACTGACTTCTCAATTCTTCCTGATCAATTTTATCGCGACTCATGATTTCTTCAGTACGTGAAGATTGACTTTTAAAACTGATTGAGTGAGCGCTCAACGGTCCGCCCCATTGGTATAAGAAGGCGATAATGAAAAGTGAAACAGGAAATGCCAACAACGATTTCTTTTTATAAAACCCGTTGTACAATGAAATAAACGTTAGCCAAATGGCCAGATACAAAACCAACGCACGTGACTCCGTTAAACCATAAGCGAGAACGCGCGTGCAAATGGCAATCCACAGCATCACAAGTAAAGGCAACATGAGCCAATAAAATATTTTAGCAAACTTTCCTACCCAATTCGATTCCATATTCCGGAAGGGCTCAGCAAGGAGAATAGTCAGTATTCCTAACGTACAAAATACCAATATCCAAATACTCACATTTCCCTTTGGCAAATCAAACGTGAATAAAATTTTTGCGAGGTAGATATAAAGTATAGACAGATACAAGACTACAAACGGAACAAGAATGTACTGAACTAAAATGCGAAAAGCTTTTGGAGGATCCACAACCCAATTCCCCTTATTCAATTCCGTTGGTGTTCCCGCAAAGAAGAAGAGAATGTGGAAAATACCGCAAACAGTAATTAAAACTTCACCAATGAATTGACCATCTTCAAACACTCCGAAAAGCAATTGAATGGCACCTATTGCCATTCCCAATCCAATTGCAATAATTCCCGTGAAAATGGAACTCAACGCAAATCGCGAAAACATCCATTGATTGAAATTCCAAAATAAATCTTTTCGCATACCCACCAAGAAGGGCAAGAAGGAAGCGAGCAAGTGGCTTGTTATAAAATAAAAAATGCAAATAGCCACTCGCATATTTTCGGGAAAGTCCTTTGATAACAAAAGATGAGTGATAATCAATACATGAATTATAACTCCTAGAGCAAGAAAGAGCCACGGCCTAAATCGAATGTTCGAATTGCTTTCAATGGCAATAACAGCAGCGTAGTGAATGGGAATACCCAAAAACAACCCGTAAATTAAAACAACAATTGGATCTTCGTAAATACCCGTTTCTATTGCAAAGTTCCAAACTGCTATTCCTAAAACCGCCGAAATTATAACCAACGGAAATCGAACGATCACTCGCTTTGCTTCGCTTTTCAATTCATTCAGTTTAAACATATTCTGGATATTAAAAATTATAACAACTTGTTAAATATAGATATACAAAACGAAGCCAACGAGTCTGTTATAATTTATTCGTTAAAAGACGTATAGTTTGATCGAAACCGCTGCTCTCAGATTCGCCCAACGGGCATTCGTGGCTATGCCACATTCGTCCTTCGGACATTCGTGCTTCAGCACATCAGTACCCCTCGTCGAAGTACCTCCTCACCCCGCGCTTCCCTTCACTCAAAAACAACTCTTTCTGCTCTGGAGAAAGCTTCTTCACCTTCGGACCGATGCCTGCATCTGAAATGCTAATGGTTCGCTCCCAGTCAAGTTCAGTTAACATGAAGCGATTGAGGTTTTCCTTCATGATGTAGTACACACTTCCAACTAAATCTTTCGTTCCATGAACCGGATAATACGGATCGGTTTTCGTTTTCGTGCGGTCTACAGTAATCTGATATTCACTGTCTATTCGAAACCCCAGTGTGGCCATGGGGTCTTGAATGTATGGCGATTGATCAAACACCCAAATCGGATAATTCGAAAGGAACCCACCGTCTAAACAAACATGATCACTGTCTGCATAATGACGAACATCTACGCGATGACCTTCGTTATTCATTACAAACGGTTCATAGTACAGCGGAACAGCCATGCTTGCACGAACAGCATCTACAATTCGCATACGTGGGTATCTGTAAAAATCGAAATATTCTGCTTTCTGATGATTCATGCACGTGGCAGTCACCACCAACTCGCGATAAGTTGAATCTTTATCGGCGAGTTTCTTCAACTCCATAAATGTAATGTCCTTATTCCCGGTTTTGGCTTCAACTAACTCTTCCAGCCAATGCAAAAATTTCTCTCCTCTGTAGTAACCCATGCGTCGCTTCAAGCGAATGAATCCGCCAATGAAAAAACCACCGCCATCGTTCAGCTTAGCAAAATTCATGTCACCAATGATATTCGCCATTTCCGTTGGCGTGTAACCAACTGCCAATAGACAAGAAGTAATGGCCCCCGATGAAGCGCCTGCTACTCTTCGAATATCTTTTAGATACCCTCGTGTTTCCATTTCCATAAGCGCACCGCAATAGGTGACACCGCGAATACCACCACCTTCAAAAACAAGGTTTTCAAAATGAGCGTTGGCCAGTCGTTGATCGCGCTCGAGCTTGGCCATTACTTCTGGAGGTTCGGCCTGTGCACATAAAAATTTCGAACTAAAAAAAAGCGCGATTAATATAAAGAGGTGTTTACTTTGAAGCATAATTCAAAATTACATAGAATGTCAAAAATTCATTTGGAAATAATAGCAACCAATCCTGAGTCGTGCTTAATTGCAAACGAGAACGGAGCAACGCGATTGGAAGTATGTTCTGCTTTACAAGTTGGTGGATTAACACCTGCGCTGTCCTTAATTGAATTTGCTGTTGAAAGAACTTCTTGCGATGTTGCTGCCCTCATTCGCCTGCGTGAAGGATCATTCGTTTATTCGGAAGAGGAAATTAAAATAATGTGCAACGACATTCGTCGATCAAAGGACAAAGGAATTAAAGCCGTTGTGGTGGGCGCTTTGAATGTCGATGGAACAATAGATTTCAGAGCATTGGAGCGATTTGTAAAAGCTGCAAATGGCATAGACGTGGCCTTTCAACGCGCCTTCGATGTTTGCACAAATGGCGATGAAGCCATTGCCCAATTGGAAAGTGCTGGATGCAAGCGATTGCTTTCTTCCGGAAAAAAAATGACTTGTGTTGAAGGAATTGATAATTTGAAACGCTACGCTTCACTGGCGAACACCATGGAGATTATGCCCGGTTCAGGGCTTCGTAGTTCAAACATTGCGCAAGTGTATGACGAATGTTTTTCAAGCTATCACACCAGCGCTTCTGAGATTGTCCATGCAGGCGATTTAGGAGTTATGCCGAAGGAATACCTTCGCGCAAATGCCGAAGAAGTTCGCGCAATCGCACAATTTCTTTCCGATAAATAAGCCGTTCAATCTCTTTCCTCGCATTCCGTTGTAAATTCGCGGCATGGCAGTGGAAATCAAAAATAAAAAAGCGCTCTTTCAATATTTCATTTTGGAAGAGTTCACTGCTGGTATTGTTTTAACTGGAAGTGAAATCAAGAGCATTCGCGCGGGTAAAGCAAACATTGCTGAGGCCTATTGTAAGTTGAATGGAAATTCTCTGATTATTCTGAACATGAACATTGCGCATTACGGCAATGCTGGATACGCGCAACACGAAGAACGACGTGTGAAGACGCTTCTTCTTCAACAAACCGAAATAGACAGATTGAAGCGCAAGTTGAAAGACACGGGTATGACCATTGTTCCCATGCGCTTATTCATTTCTGAAAAAGGCTGGGCTAAATTGGATATCGCTTTAGCAAAAGGTAAAAACGTTGGAGACAAACGCGCTGACGTCAAAGACAAGGACCTCAAACGCGAAGCGGATAGAGCAAAATTAAGATAGGAAGTTCGTCAAAGACCCTCGCAACGCCAGTTGCCCTCGTGATTCATCACCCTCGCAAAGCCATTTGCCCTCGTGATCCATCACCCTCGTGATCCATCACCCTTGCAAAGCTATTTGCCCTCGCAACGAAAGTTGCATCAACCGAGAAACTCTTCTTCGACCAAATACTTCCGAATCTTATCACTCAATTTTTCAGAAACAGGAACAAGCGGCAGACGCAAGTAGTTCTCGCAAATGTCTAGATGAGCCAAAACTTCTTTGATACCCGCCGGATTCCCTTCCGCAAACAACAAATGAATTAAATCTAAAAGTTTGTAATGAATGGCTCTCGCCTCTTCGTAATTGTTGTTCAATGCTGCATTGATCATTTGTGAAAATTCTTTCGGAAAAGCATTTCCAACAACAGAGATCACACCGTCGCAACCTGCAGAAAGAAGTGGCAATGTCAATGCATCGTCGCCGCTGATAACCATGAACTCTTTCGGAGTAACGTTAATGACATTCATGATTTGTTCAACGCTTCCACTCGCCTCTTTGATACCAATGATGTTCTTGCATTCAAATGCAATTCTTGCAACTGTATCTGGCAGCATAGTCACCGCAGTTCTTCCTGGCACATTGTACAATACAATAGGAATTTTACTTGCTTCGCTTAACGCTTTGTAATGCTCAACCAAACCGTTTTGTGTAGGCTTGTTGTAATAGGGAGTAACGGAAAGGATTGCATCTATTCCGTCGGTATCTAATCTGCTTAATTGCTGAACCAATTCGTAGGTGTTGTTTCCACCTAAACCTAAAACGATTGGCTTCGTGCCATTGTTTGCCTCGAGAACCGCATCTAAAACTTCTTGCTTCTCCTCTTTTGTCAATGTTACAGACTCTCCAGTTGTGCCTTGAACTACTAAATAGTCGGCTCCACCTTCAATTAAATGCGCCGTTAACTTTTTCAGTCCAGCGAAATCCACTGAACCATCTTTGCGAAAAGGCGTAACCATTGCTACACCTAATCCTCTCAACTTCTCTCTCATTGTTATTTTATTTGCGGATTACTTAAATACACATCCAGATTCTGAAGATACTTGTCGATGGTAGGATTATCGCCCAAGTCAATCATGAGGTCACACTGACGAGCAGCGCGCGAATCGCGAAGGCCTACTTTCATTTTTGCTTTACTCTCCTTGAAAATAAAATTCAACGGAATATGATCTCCGTTTGTTAAGTCAATGAGAATGTCAAAATCTTCTTTGATGAATTTCGAAACGTTCTGAACAGGACGCAAGTACCAATTCAAATCGTCCTTTGTGAAATATTCAAACTCGAGTTTCTGTGATTGCCAGATGGGAAGATTCTTACCAGAATCGTTAACGAATCCAACGCATTTAACATGACGCACACCAAACTTGTCTTTCAAATATTTAGCAAATGCCTTTATTTTATTGAAGTAACGCTCGTCATTATCGACATACAAAATACCTATTGACTGAGCGTCGTGAAAATTCGATCCTGAACGAATACGCGTAGCCTCGGGCAACTTACCCAATGCACGTCGACCGGCAGACAATTTTATTTTTTCTACGAACTTCATTCTTACAAATTTACGAACACTTTTCTATATTTCGAACGTCCTTCCTGAAAAGCGGAATATATTTGAAACCATTCAATCTGAATTATGAATAAAAAAGGACTCTCGCTTTTCGCATTAACCATGATAGCCATTGGAAGTACTATTGGCTCTGGAATTTTCAAAACACCTACAAGTATTGCCAAAGAGGTGCCCGATCCAATGTGGATGACCATCTTGTGGATTGCAGGAGGATTGGTATCGATGATCGGAGCATTGGTCTACGCAGAGATGGGCGGACGATTTCCAAAAGGTGGAGGTATCTATACCTATTTGAAGGAAGCCTTCGGACCACTTCCCGCATTTTTATACGGATGGTGTTTGCTCACGGTGGTTTCTTCAGGAACCATTGCTGCGCTGATAGTTGTTTTCGCTGATTACTCTCAAAAGATAATCGGATTCTCAGATACCTTGCTTCCGGTTGTTGCTGCTGTATCTATTGTCATTCTTACATTGTTCAACATGTTCAGTTTAGACAGCTCGAAATGGTTTGCAAACGTGTCGACGGTCTTGAAAATTATTGGTATTTATGGCTTGCTTATTCTTCTTCTCTTTTTGGGAACGAACAACATCTTCGAGAACAGTATTTCTGTTTCAGAAATTTTCACAAATGAAAAAGCACAAGGTTTTGGTTGGGCCAAAGCATTTGTTGGAGTGCTCTGGTCATACACGGGATGGCATTATGCAAGCTTCGTAACGAACGAAGCCGAGAACCCAAAGCGTAACGTTCCTCTAGCCCTTATTCTGGGAACATTGGTCGTAACGCTTTCCTATGTGCTCGTAAGCATTGGTTATATGAACGTGTTGAGTATTGAAGAAATTCAAAATAGCAAAACGTTAGCAGCAGACGCAATGGAAAAAATTATTCCTGGAGGGTCGTTAGCTGTTTCTATTTTGATTGCACTTTCTGTATTCGGATGTGCAGGTCTATACGTTCTTGCAACTCCGCGTATTGTTCAACAAATGTCGAATGAAGGATTATTCTTTCAAGCCTTTGGAAAATCACATCCGAAATTCGGTGTTCCTGTTAATGCTATTCTCTTGCAGTCAGCTTGGGCGATTGTACTCATCTTCGTTTGGGGGAAATTTGAAGCGCTATATACTTACGTGACCATTACTGAGTGGTTCTTCCTTGCAATGGCTTGTTCAGGAATATTTATTTTCAGAATGAAAAAAATGGGACAAACAGACGGCATTTTCAAATCGCCGCTTTACCCTGTGTTACCTGTATTGTTTATTGCAGTTGTTGCTTGGTTCATTGTAAAAAACGCGTTGAGCGATGATCCTGCTGCATACTTCGGACTGATGGTGATTCCAATAGGAGCCATTGTTTATTTCATTATTGGAAGAAAAAAATCAGAATAATCCTCTTCATTACAAAACAAAAAAGCCCGCAATTGCGGGCTTTTTCATGCGCTAAAACCTAGTAAATCAAGGCATTTCAGAAACATAACCTCGTGTTTATGAACAACAACGCGCTTTTTTCAACAAAATGACAAAAAATCTCAGTGTTTACTTGCGAATTAGAAATTGCTTCTTTTACATTTGGGATAACAAACAAATGTTTAATTAATAAAAACCAAAACAAAATGAACAAAGCAGAATTGATTGAAGCGATTGCAGCTTCTTCTAAGCTTTCTAAAGCTGATTCGAAGCGTGCATTAGATGCATTCATCGAAGTAACTACTAAAGCGTTGAAAAAAGACGACCGTGTTGCCCTAGTTGGTTTCGGTTCTTTCTCTACTTCAAAGCGTGCGGCTCGTAAAGGACGTAACCCACAAACTGGTAAAGAAATCACTATCAAAGCTAAGAAAGTAGTTAAGTTCAAAGCTGGTGCTGAGTTATCTTCTAAAGTGAAGTAATTTTCAGTTACGAAAAATATGAGGGCTGCTTCGGCAGCCCTTTTTATTTTTGCACGCCATGAGTCAAGAACTATACGACCTCTTCTGTGAAGCGCTGACGCCCTTCAAACAAACGCGTTTCGACGAGGTCGTTAATTTGCGCACAAGATACTTAACCGTTGTACTCGAAGATCTCTATCAATCGCACAACACCAGTGCTATTCTTCGAAGCATGGAATCGTTTGGAATTCAAGACGGATATTTAATTGAGAATACCAATCCGTTTCAACACCTACAGCGCATCTCGAAAGGCGCAGGAAAATGGCTCACCCTTCACAGATA
>JBILOU010000019.1:0-34683 GCA_044374295.1 Flavobacteriales bacterium
TGCAACGCTCAAGGCTGTCGCTGTTCCACCATCACAGATGGTTTGTGTAACGGTTGGTTGAGTGCTAACGGTTGGAGGTGATACAACGATTACCGCTGCTGTTGTGGAAGCCGTTGAACCGCAACCGATTCCGGTTGCTGATACTTCGCAATAGTAATAAATTGTTCCGAGCGCTGAGCTTGGCGGTGTGTATGTTGTAGAAGTAGCTCCAGGAATCGCCGTTCCTCCTGTTGTAGCATTGGTTGCGTTTGAAAACCATTGGTAAGACATTGTTCCATTTCCACCAATTGAAGTCACAGACAATGATGTAGTTGTTCCATTTAAGCACACTGTTTGCGTTGAAAGCGGTTGAACAGAGAATGAGGGATCGTCCACTACAACAATATTTGAGGCAGATGAAGTAATAGTTCCGCATCCAGAGCCTGAAAGTGTAACGGCGCCGTAATAATAATAATTTCCTGAAGTGGTAATAGCCACAGGGGTATAAGTTGCAGTTGTCGCCCCAGCTATTAACGTTCCTCCAGTTGTTGAATTGGTCGTATTGCTAAACCACTGATAAGAAGCTGTTCCGGTTCCACCTGAATATGCCGTTGTGAGAGAAGAAGGAATTCCACCCACACAAAGCGTTTGGTTTGCAATAGGTTCCGTGGTAATAATTGGATCCGCAATAACATTTACGGTAGCCACATTACTTGCCACGCTTCCACAACCAATACCTGTTAAAGTTACGACACCATAGTAATAGAATGTCCCAACCGTTGTTCCTGGAGCTGTGTATGAATTGGTGGTTGCACCAACAATTGCAGTTCCGCCAGTGTTACTATTGGTCGTGTTGCTGTACCATTGATAACTTGCAGTTCCCGTTCCACCTGTGTAACCCATATTTAAAGGCGTAGGCGTACCACCTACACAAATGCTCTGCGTCGCAGTGGGTTGAGCGTTAACCGTTGGCAGTGCAACAACGATAATTGCTCCAGGCGCCGAGGTGACAACAAAAATAACACCGCAGGTTAAGCTAGCTACATTGACCCTGCAATAGTAATAGCGCGTTCCAGTCACATTAGTCGGTGGGATAAAAGTTGAAGAAGTTGCGCCAGGTAAAGCTGATCCCGAGAAATTATTATTTGCGGTAGTACAATACCATTGATAAGTGATTGTCCCCAATCCATTATTAACAGTTACAGTCAGGGCGTTTGGGATTCCATTCAAACAAACAGTTTGAGAAGCTTGGGGTTGCGTTGCTATTGTGGCATCGGCAACAACTATTACTTGTGAGGTGGCTGAGGTGATAACATTACATCCCGATCCGCTTAAAGTTATTGCACAGTAATAGTAGAAAGTACCTGGCGTGTTCATTGGAGAGAACGTATAAGTCGCCGAATTAGCCCCAGGAATCAATGTTCCTGTGGTGGTGCTTGTTGTTGTATTCGAATACCACTGATAAGTTGGCGTTCCTGATCCATTAGCATAGGCTACTGAAATGGGAGCGGGAGTTCCACTAACACAAATAGACTGAGTGGCGGTAGGCTGTGTTGAAATTGTAGGATCAACTCCCACTATAACTTGTGCAATTGTTGAAACAGCTGTTCCACAACCCGAACCGCTTAAAGTAACCACACAATAATAATTACGTGTGCCGACGGTGTTTAAAGCAATAGTCGTATACGTTGAGTTCGTTGCGCCTGCTATAATAGAACCGCCAGTTGTGCTTGCCACTGTATTTGAATACCATTGATACGTTGCATTTCCTATTCCGTTTGAATAAACGACACTTAAAGTACCTGTTCCTCCAATACAAATATTTTGAGTTGCCAGCGGTTGGGTTGTAATGGTTGGGTCGGCGACAACAATAACTTCTGCAGGATCTGTTGTAATATTAGGACAACTGCTTGAAGGAATAGTTACTACACAATAGTAATAAACTGTTCCTGCTGTTGCGCTTGAAGGTGCATATGTTGCACTGGTTGCACCTACAATTGCTGTTCCTCCTGTGTTTGCATTTGTTGCGCTGCTATACCATTGGTAGGTTAACGCTCCCGAAGTTCCTGTAAGAGTAAAGCTTAGAGGTGAAATTACTCCTCCTACACAAACGCTCTGAGTCGTTAAAGGTTGAGCTGTGAACAATGGTACCGTTACAGTTAACGTATCCGTAGCATTACACTGAGCAGGAACACCAGGCATTGAAACCAAAATCACTGTATTACTCGAAATACTTTCAAGCACTTGAACAGCTCCGTTTCCATCAAATCCTGGAGTTGCATCACCACTTAAAACAGACCAAGTGTAGGTTGTACCCCCGGAAGCAGTTACGGTTACTGGAGCGTTGTTACAAATCGTTGCTGTTGTCGGATTAAGTGTAACACTCGGGAAAACGTTTACTGTAACCACTTGAGTGTCCGATTGTGGAGCGGTACAGGCATTATCTACTGCATTAAAATTTATTGTATGTGCTACCCCAACCATTGAAGGCAGCGCAGTAAAACAGAATGTACCCGAAGCCGGATTGTAATTTACCGTACTCTGTGTAAATACAGGAGTGCCCGCATTTAAACCTGGGCTCCATGTAGAAGTTATTGTAATGGCTCTGTACAAATTGGTGTTCGACGCCGATACTGTAAAACAAACACTATCTCCGGAACAAGCGTTGATTGTAGCAGGCCCCGCCTGATTGGCAGGAATATTTATCGATTGAATTTCTGGTGTTGCGAAGGTTGTTGGCGTTATGGCGCAATCGCGAATAACAAAAACCATGTTTTCATAAAACGTACCTATAGCATTACCACCCTGTGTTAAGGTAATTTGAACCGTAACGATATAGTTCCCAACGGGAATGCCTACTGTATTTATGCTTACCGCGCCGGTAGTGGCATTCACAGAAGCTCCTAACGTATTGACATAGCCAGGAACATTGATTCCGCCGTCCAAAGTTGCGCCTGTCGTTTGTGGGGTTGAAAGGGTATATGAGGCCGTTACTCCCGCAGGAAGTGTAAACGTAGGCGTGTGAACAAAAGTCCCGTTATTCCTGCAAACGTATGGCACTTGCATGGAAGTAATAACTGGAGAATCCGCACAATAATTCGTATTGATAATTGCATTTAAGTATGCATCCGGAAGTGTACTATAATTAATGTTGTTGAAATAATTCCAATCCCCTTCGTTCCAAATGACTTCCCAAGTGCAACCAGGTGTAAGGGTCACCGTGGCTTGATAAGTCAGCAATTGCGTTCCCGGGGATAATCCGCCATTGCAAGAACTGCTTGGTAATTCGCTTGCACACAAGTTCGAAATTTCTGTTGTGCTTAATAGGTTTAAGGTGATGTTCTGCGGATTCAGGGCGCAACCTGTTGGGAAAATAAACAAGTTCTCAGCCGACAATGCTGAACTCGCACCAAAACAATCTTTGTAGATCTTCATTGTTATGGTGTATTGATTACCACCAAGACAATCCCATGTTAGGTTTCCACCTAACACGTGGTTGGCTTTCGCTGAATATCCCAAAAACAACAGTGCTACAAACGATAATAATCTAACAAAAAGACGCATGGTGTAATTTTTCAGTACTTTATTCGTGCAATTTACTAAATAACCTCTTACACAATAGGCTTTTCCGCATGCTGAAGCAGGAAATTGTTAAAGTGACAAGGTTAGTAAATAGCTATCATACATCAAAGACCAAGAAACAGCATAAAAAGGTGCATCAAACTTTTAACCTTCTTTTCATACTGAGTTTCAGTTTAAAACGATTTGTAGAATATATTTGCCTCAAAATAAATGGTAATGAAAAAAAATTTACTTCTCTCTTTTTCTGTTCTAGCTTTATTCACAGTTAAAGCTCAATGCAACGAGGTCTTTATTTCTGAAGTCGTTGAAGGTTGGAGCAACAACAAAGCTGTTGAGATTTACAACCCTACAAACAATACTGTAAACTTGAATGGTTACGGTCTCGTTCGTTTTTCAAACGGAAGTACTTCTTACGGTAGTATTGCACCGCTTGATGGTTACACCATTGCTCCGAATGATGTTTTGGTAGTTGTTCTTGACAAACAAGACGAGGCAGGCACGGGCCTTGAGGCACCAGTATGGGATGAGTTGGCTGCAGCCGCAGATATATTCATTAATCCTAACTATGACAACGGAATTTGGCCAATGTATTTCAACGGTAACGATGCCATTGCGATTGTAACAAACAACGGTCAAACACTTATCGATCTTTACGGAAGAATTGGTGAAGGAACTGGTTTCGGCGGATGGAGCGCTTACGGAACTAACGCTTCAGGAGCAACTTTGTACGCTTCAACGGATCACACTCAAATCCGCAAATCCACGGTAACTTCAGGTGTTACAATGAACCCTTCTTCATTTGACGTTTTTGTTCAATACGATACCTTACCTGCGAACACATTCACATTCCTAGGTTCACACACGTGCGATTGCGCTGTGAGTGTTTCTGAAAACGTTGAACGTTCAATTTCAATTTATCCTAATCCGTTAACTGGAGATATTTTGAATGTTGTTTCTCCAAGTGTTATTCGTTCAATTCGCATTTTCGACAATGCTGGTCGTGTTGTTTTTGCTAACGGAACTATTTTAGATCGCATGACTCGCATTCAAACGAGCATCCTTGCGAAAGGAGCTTACACAGTTGAAGTTGTTTCTGAAAACGGAAATGTCAATCGTCAAAACTTCATCAAATAATTATTATTAATTTTCACAAAAAAGGGGCTCACTTCGGTAAAGCCCCTTTTTTATCCCGTATCGTTAAACCTTAGCTCCAATCTAATGAGAATCTTAAAATCATTCTTTTTAATTCTTTCGCTATTCTTCATTACCTCTGAAACCAAAGCACAGGAAGGAATTTTAAGCGGAACTGTTCGTGATGCATTATCAGGAGAAACTCTTCCTTCAGCATTCATTCTGTGGGCCAATAAAGAAAAAGGACAAGCAGTAGATCCTTCAGGAAAATTTTCTATTTCACTTCCTTACGGTGAATATGAGTTCATCATTACCGCCGTTGGCTATGAGGAAGTAAAAAAGAATATTTCCATAACGAAGAAAGAATATTCGCTTGACTTTGATCTCATTCAAACCATGCAAAAAGAGGTTGTTATCTCAGCAGATATTGCAGTTGGAAGAAGCGTACCCGTTGCGTATTCGAACATTGGACTAAAGCGTATTGAAGAAGAATTAGCCGGAAGAGAAATGGCAACTTTGGCTAATACGACACCTGGAACGTATGCCACACGCGCAGGTGGTGGGGACGGAGATGCACGTGTTACCATTCGTGGATTTTCAGGAAGCAATGTAGCTGTTATGTTAGACGGCGTTCCTGTGAACGATATGGAAAACGGAACAGTTTATTGGAGCAACTGGTTCGGATTAGATTTAGCAACACAGACTACTCAGATTCAAAGGGGTTTAGGAGCTTCTAAATTGGTTATCCCTGCAGTCGGAGGAACCATGAATATTATCACACGGGGAATTGACTCGAAAAGAAGCGTGCGACTTAGGCAAGAATATGCGCATGGTGCATTTTCAAGAACTTCTTTCGCCATGAATTCTGGAAAAACAAAAAAGGGCTGGGCATTCTCTATGGCTGGATCATTTAAAACAGGTCAAGGTTGGGTCGACGGTACTTTCACTAGAGGTTTTTTCTATTACGGAAAAGTTGAGAAAATTATTGGCAAACACCACCTGAGTTTATACGGATTAGGTGCTCCTCAAGAGCATGGACAAAGGCTGCGATCAGAGGCTATCGCATTGTATAGCTCGGAAACTGCATTAGCTGTCGGAGCACCAAATACCTATGCATCAAACGCCACGACAGAGCGACCAATTTTCAATGGTGGAATAAATTACAATCCAGATGTTGGATATTTGACACGCTATGATTTCGTAAACGGACAACAAACAAACATTCAAGCGGAGGAACAATTTAATGGTCGTGTGAACTTCTATCACAAACCACAATTTTCATTCAAAGATGTTTGGACTTTAGATGAAAACACGTTTATCAGCACTGTCGCTTATGCATCTTTCGGAAGAGGTGGCGGAACACGCTGGAATAACAATATTACAGCGAACGATTATTTAGCAGATGGAACTGTAAACATGCAAGCTTTCTACGACGCCAATGCTGGTGCGAATCCACCTCCGTTTTCCGGATCAGATTACAACATTAACCCGCTTGTTAGCTCTACAGAACGCTATGCCGTTTCGAATTACATTAAGGCTAGTATGAATGAACATTCGTGGTATGGAGTACTGAGCACTTACAATAAAAAAATCAACGACAAATGGAACTTTGCCGGAGGTGTTGATTTAAGAACGTACAAAGGTTCTCATTACCGTAAAATTATTGATCTAATGGGAGCAGATTATATCATTGCTCGCACAGCTATCAATTACAATGATCCGAATCTAATTAAACGCGAAGGAGACGTGATTGACTTCAACAACGATGCGTTCATTCGATGGGGCGGCTTATTCGGACAAGTTGAATACCAAGACGATAATATATCTGCTTTCGTGAGCGCATCTGCTGCAACAACTGGGTACAAACGTGTCGACTATTTCCGACCGAAAGTGTACACTGTTGATGGTGTTGAAGTTCCTGTTGGTTATTCTTTCGTTAACAACGCAATTGCTTTGGTTTCAGATACCAACTATGTAAATGGACAAATGCTTACCAGTAACATGGAGGGATCACAGTTCCAAAGTACAGGTTGGTACTATCGTCCAACCGCCACAATTAAAGCAGGTTTGAAGTACAATATCTCGCGCGATTTAGCAGTATTCTTCAACTCAGGATATTTGAATAAAGCACCCCTATTCAGTCAGATATACACCAACGCTAATGAGCGTTTCAACGCAATTGAAAACGAGGTTATCGCTAGTTTCGAAAATGGTTGGAACTACAAATCGAAGAAGTTTTCATTCAACGTCAATTTATACCACACCACATGGAAAAATAAGCCATTTCCATACGGTCTTTCTGTTCCTGACCCACAAGATCCAACTTCGAACATAACTGTAAATATTCGTGGAATGAATGCACGTCACCAAGGTGCTGAATTCGATTTCGCATACAAAATCAATGATCGAATCACGTTTGAAGGACTCGCTTCATTTGGTGATTGGATTTGGACGTCCTCCGATACAATATATATATTCGATGACGCGGGAAATCCAGTTCCAGAAGAAGCTGGAAACCCAAACAGCTCTCAACTTTATGTTACTTACGATGCTGACGGGGTTCATGTTAGCGATGCTGCTCAAACTCAATTGGGAGCCATGTTGAGATACGAATGGAAAAATGGTGCCTACGCCAAAACCAGATACACGTGGTTCGACCGCTATTTTTCTGATATGAATCCGTTCGAATTAAAGGGTGAAAATGCTGGAAGAGAGTCTTGGAGAATCCCAGCATACGGAACGTTAGAATTTCATGCTGGGTATGGAAAAGAAATTCGCGGTGTTCGCTATGACCTTCGCGGCAGTATCTTCAATGTATTGAATAGCGTATTCATTACAGATGCAAGAAACAACGACTTGAATGCATTGTACAACAATAAAGATTTTAACTTCGATGCTTCTTCTGCGGGAGTTTTCTTTGGTCAAGGAAGATGGTTCAACGTATCTTTATCAGCTGCTTTCTAAGTTTTAAACTAAATTGAATAACATAAACATGAAATATATCTATACACTTTTACTCGCATTCCTTTTCGGGACGATTCAAGCTCAGATTGTCATTAATGAAGTTGATGCCGACCAAACCGGCACAGATGCTACTGAATTTATTGAACTTTATGGAACACCCGGCCAGTCGATGGACGGAATGGTTATGGTCTGGTTCAACGGCGCCACGAGTACCTCTTACAAAACAACAGATTTAACGGGATACAGCATTCCTGCATCTGGTTATTTCGTTATTGGAAACGCTGGAGTGGCAAATGTAAACCTAACCTTCACGGGAAACACCCTGCAGAATGGAGCTGATGCTATTGCAATATACTCTTCAACCGCAGCGGCATGGCCTAATGGAACTGCAGCCAGTTCAACGGGACTTATAGACGCAGTGGTATACGGCACAGGCGATCCTGATGCAACTGCTCTTTTGAACACATTAACGGCAGGTCAACCACAAGTAGACGAACTAGCTGCAACTCCTACGTTGAACTATTCTTCATCTCGTCTTCCCGACGGTGGGACACCCTTCAATTCTTCAGTCTACGTTGCACAGCTGCCAACACCAGGTGAATCCAACACCGGAACTATCAGTGGTTGTATGGACAACACTGCATGCAATTACAATGCAGCTGCAGTGACCGACAACGGTTCATGTGCATTCCCTGGCGATACATGTAACGATAACAATGCAACAACAACCGGTGACACTTATGACAACAATTGTGACTGCATTGGAACTCCAATTGCAGGTGGTACCATATCAGCAGCACGTATTGCAGGAGTTGGAGCAGCTGTAACCGTTACTGGCATCGTTACGAATGGTACTGAAATGGGCAGCTCTGTGCGTTACATTCAAGACGCTCAAGCTGGTATTGCTGTTTACCCTGGGATTGATTGGGCTTCTTGGCCATCAGCTCCATTGCGTGGGGACCTCGTTACCGTTTCAGGTGTAATAACCGAATTCAACGGACTACTCGAAATAGGTCCAACGCTAACTTCCGTTACGGTTAACTCTTCAAACAACACACTACCAACTCCTCAATTGGTAACTCCAAATATTATTGGTGAAGAATTCGAAGGAGAATTGGTTACTGTTGACAACGTAGTTTTCGATTTAGCAGGTTCGGTTATCTCAGGTAATTCAACCTACACATACAATTCAGATGGTGAAACAGGTGTCATATACATTCGTGCTGGAAGTGTTTTAGTTGGAACCAACCTTCCTGCAAGTGCAATTACTCTTGTTGGAATTGTTTCTCAATTCGATCCTACCGCTCCGTTCGACGCTGGCTATCAAATTCTTCCTCGCGATGAAAACGATTTCATTCTTCCTCCAGGCGTCGCAATCATTGGCACTGTTACTCAAACAAACATTACTACTTCGTCTTTTGATCTTAACTGGACAACCAATAACGGTGGCGATAGTGAAGTAAACTACGGTTTAACTCCTTCATTGGGTCAAACTATTTCAATAAATGAAAGTGTTACTAATCACGTTGTAAACATTCCCGGATTGCAACCCGGAACAATTTATTATGCTTCTGTAACTTCTTCTAACGTCGATGGCTCCAGCACGAGCAGTGTTCGTCCATACGCTACGAAGAGCTTAAGCTCCGGAGAAATTCGTACTTATTTCACACGTCAAGTAGATAACAGTTATGCTACTATCGAAAACGCAATCTCGTTGGGTACATTAACAAACGACACCATAGCGGCATACATCAGTCGTGCTCAGCAAGCAGTGGACATTGCTATTTATAACTTCACCGACGATGCGGTGATTGCAAACGCAATCAACGGTAGATACAATGCTGGGGTACAAGTAAGAATTGTTTCCGATGGCTCTACTGCTCAACTTGGACTATCACTTTTAAATCCGAACATACCTGTTGTTGAAAGGGTAAACACTTCGGGTACAGGTATCATGCACAATAAATTTATTGTTATCGATCCAGACTCTGCAGCTAACTCATGGGTCTTCACGGGGTCTACCAACTGGACAGACAATAACATGTCGAATGACTTCAATAACATTATTATTTTTCAAGACCAGAGTATTGCGAGAGGTTACCGTTTAGAGTTTGAAGAAATGTGGGGAGGAAATGGTCCACTACCAGGAAACCCGAATGGTGTATTTGGCGCAAGCAAAACGAACAACACTCCGTTGCAATATGTGATGGGACCAGACGATATTAAAGTAGAGAGTTACTTCTCTCCTTCCGACAACACAAATGGTGCAATCATTAATACAATGCAAACTACTGATGTAAATTTAGATTACGCAATTCTTGCATTTACCCGTGCCGATATCGCAGATGCTATTATCGATGAAGATGATTTATTCCTTGTTTTAGTTAGAGGTATGATGGAACAAACATCTGATCCTGCTTCTGAATTCGCATACCTCGAAGCTGCTGGACAGGACATTCGTTCGCACGAAGCAATCCCTTATGATCTTCACCACAAGTATTGCATCGTCGATCACAGCACATTGGATTCTGATCCAACGGTTCTTACTGGAAGCCATAACTGGAGTAGCGCTGCACAAACAACCAATGATGAAAATACGGTTGTCGTTCACGATGCACGTATTGCAAATCTTTACTTACAAGAATTTATGGCAACATGGAGCCTAGTAGGTGTGGAAGATGAAGCAAATAACGAAATGAGTGTTTATCCAAACCCTGCTTCTTACAACTTGTGGGTAGGTGTTCCGGTTCAATCTGGAAAAGCCATCATGAACATTTTCAATGCACAAGGACAATTGGTTCACACCGAAAATTTAAACGCTGGAATGAATTCAGTTTCATTACCATCATTTGCTGTTGGAACATATGTATGTAAAGTTTCAAACGATACAAACCTTTGGACGAAGACCATTATCATCAAATAATTTCCTTACTGAATTAATTTGATAAGAGGGCGGAACTTTCCGCCCTCTTATATTTGTAACACTATGGAAACCTTTCGAATTGTTGGACTCATGAGCGGAACCAGTATAGATGGACTGGACATTGCGCTTTGTGACCTTTCATTCAACAATGAAAAATGGGAATACGAAATTGTTGCAGCAGAGACTGTGGTTTACGACACCTCTTGGCGCGATATTTTTCTAAGAGCCCACAAAATGTCCGCACTCGAATTAGCACAGTTGAATGTTGACTTTGGGATTTATTCTGGAAAACAAGTCAAACGTTTTTTAGAAGAGCGAAGTCTTTCAGCCGATGCCATTGCCTCGCACGGACATACCATTTTCCATCAGCCAGGCGAATTGCTTACCGTTCAAATTGGAAGCGGGGCGCACATTGCCGCGCATGCCGGAATTAAAACTATTTGCGATTTCAGAACAACAGACGTCGCTCACGGTGGACAAGGAGCACCTCTGGTTCCCATTGGAGACCGAATGTTATTCAATGATTATGATTTCTGTTTAAATATTGGCGGAATTGCAAATGTCTCGTACACACTCATGGGCGACTTAAACGCCTTCGATGTTTGTGTTGCGAATATGGCATTGAATCTATTGGCTGAACAAACAGGACACCCTTTCGATGCCAACGGAGAAATGGCTCGACGTGGAGTTGTGAATGTTGAACTACTTGAAAAGTTAAATGCACTTCCCTACTATGCTCAAGAGCTTCCGAAGTCGTTGGGGAAAGAATGGTTTGAACGTCACTTCCTTCCCTTACTTGGTGCGTCGCAATTAACCATTCGTGATTTACTTGCTACGTGCACGGAGCATATGGCGATTCAAATTGCAAAGATTTTCGAGGGCTGGACAGGAAGTGTTTTGGTTACAGGTGGAGGTGCTTTCAATGAATTTCTTATCGAATCTATTCAGGCGAAGACCAATCTCTCTGTTGTTGTTCCTGACACCGACACTGTGCAATACAAAGAGGCGCTCATTTTCGCTCTATTAGGAGCGCTTCGACTCTCTGAGCAGCCGACAGCACTCTCGGAAGTTACTGGCGCCTCTAAAGACACCTGTGGCGGTTGTATCTATTTGTAATTGGAAAGAACTTCCTTGAATTGATTCATAGATTCTACTGTGTGCAAACTCTCGGGTTGATGAATCCAGAAATAACATTTCTTCAAACCAACATTTTCCCAATCGCGAAGTTGCTTCGCCCATTGAATCATGCGCAATTCATCACTCGCATGCATATCATTTCCTCCAAAACGAATCACCAACTCATCGCTGGTTAATCGCATGTGCACAGCATCTCTTCTTCCAGCGGTGTCGCAAACAATTAAAGCCACATTTAGCTTTTTTAATTCCGTCGCATAGTCTTCCAAGACATTTCCAACAAACCACTCGGGGTGACGCATTTCAACAGAATAGCGAACATCTCTCGGTAGCGTTTCAAGATAACGAAGCAGCGGCTCTGCCTTAGACGGACTGTAATGCGGAGGTAATTGAATAAATGTAGTTCCCAAATTTTTTCCGAAAGCAAAGAGCGCTTCAAAAAACAAATCCGTTTCGCGCTCGCAATTTTGAAATTGTCGCCAATGCGAAATGCTCTGTGGGAATTTCGGACAGAATAAAAAGTTCTCAGGGACTTGCTCAACCCATTTCTCTACCTGAGCAACAGGAGGAATGCGGTAATGCGAACCATTGAATTCAATGCACGGGAACAAACGCGAATAGTAATGAAGAAATTCTGAAGGCTTTGCCCTCGCTGGAAAATGTGTTCCTTTCCATTGCGGAACACCCCAAACCGTTCCTCCGATAATTATTTGTAACCCACCCGAACGTTCATTCGGTAGAAAAGAAAAATCCTGCGTTGGAACTTCAAACGAAAAAGAAAGATGATCTACATTATCTAACTTCCCGAATTTCACGCGACAATATTTCTATGCGGAGCTAACATGGCTGCTGCTTGACGCTCGCGCTTCACGTGTCCAATAGCATAAATCGGCGTCCAAATAAATCCGTACAAGGAAAACAATCCAATTATCGCAGCAGTTGCCCACCAATTATTCACGAAGAATTCATCCTTCCAGATATAATTGTAGAATGAAGTAATAATATCTCCTTTCTGTGTGTCATGCATTGGAATGAAATTGAAAAGCATAGATGCCAAAACTATCAGAGTCACCAATGCTGTTGAACCGATAGCTGCCGAATAATTCGGATCACTACCAGAACCTTTCGAAAAATTCCAATAGCCAACCATGTAGTTGAACTTGTCGCACACCACAACAACATCATCGTCCCACTGCGCATGATACAGGCCATCGCTAACCCGTGTAATTACTTCATCGTTCACCTTTACCCAACGCTGAGCACCTTTGTCTTCTTGCCCGTCTAAATGCGAAGTTCCACTCTCTACAAGTTTTCCCTTTACAATGCGTAATTCGCGGTTTGGAAATAATTTTTCGAACATGATCTTTCGTGTTGTTATTGCGAAGATAATGGAATCGCTTCAAGCTCTACGCGACGTCCTTTTTCTCCGACTTCATTTATTCCGATTACTTTGACTTTTATATTTTTCTCCAAAACCCCTTGCGCTAACAAGACCATTGTAGTTGCTTGAATTCGCGCGTTTGCCAATTCCTTGTTTCGCTTTGAACTTCCGTCTGAACTTGCGTACCCGCTAATGATGATGATTGAATTGGATTGGTCTTTCAACCAATTGCGCATATCAATCTTCTGCAATTCATTCAAGCTACTTTCATTGACAGGAAAGAAATATTTTTTGATTGAAATGGGATTACTCAAATCGCTTGAATAGGCTCCAATTTTACTTCGATCAATCTCTTCGAGCAATGTTAAATTAGTGTATACGAAATCGAGTAATTCAAATTGGAAATAACCATTGGCATCGAACTTAAACACGCGGATGATATTTCCGAATTCATCGATAAGCTCTGCCTTGTAGCCCTTCCCGTTTCCAGTTGCTTTTAAAAGTTCCCAATCTTTTTCAGAGATACTGACTTTGTATTTCGTTTCCAATGACAAACTGAAAAGGGCAGTTAATCCTTCCGTATTGGACTTTAATTCTGAACGTTCTTCACTTCCAACAGAAACAACAGACAGGCCAATGTTTGATAATACACGCGTTCCTTCCTTCAATTTAAATTGAACTTGTTTGCTTTTTTTAGGAAGAATATAATGGTCGATTTGATGCTCACGCGAAACATAAGCTTCGTTTGCTGAGACGAAAACAATTTTATAAGCATCCTCTTTATAGTTGTTAAAAGGAGAAGGAAGTTTAGTTGAAACCCGAAAAGCCTCTTTCTGCAGTGCTGAAAAAAGAATCACACCCATATCTTGCATGTTCATTCTCGAAAAATAAAGGGTGCCTTGAAAGAGCGTCGCACCCAATTCATTGTCAGGCGTATTTACACCCGGTCCTAAATTGAAAACAGGACCCCAACCTTTTTCCAAGCGATAACAACCATACAAATCATGTCCACCGAATCCACCCGGACGATTGCTTGAAAAGACCAGCAACCGCTCTTTTGGATCGTAGGTTGGATTCATGTTATCAAAACTACCTTCACCTTTGTTTCCCGCCATTTCAACAGGCGACCCAACACTTTTAGATGTTAAAGTCGAATCCCAAAGAAAGATTTTATAGTATGCCGAAAACGTGCCGCGCACGTCTAAATCAGTCTGAAAAAACAATTCATTCTTATTGTCTCCAAAACAAGAAATTCCTTCTTCGAAATTCCAATCTTTTGGAAAGAATGTTTCTTCCCGCCCTGTGTACAAATCAACCTTATGCAACCGATTAATTCGCACGGTTTGCATAGTGCCTTGTCCGTAAGATTGTTTCAATCGCGAACTTACTACAAGCGCAGTTCCCTCCCTAAAATCGGAAACAATATCTCCGTCCTCGGTATTGAAAACACCGTTTACTTTAGTCCACTCTTGTGAAAAGACCGGAGTAAAAAATAAGAATAGAAAAAAAAGAATTACGCTTCTCTTTGTGCTTTCCATGCCCGGTAGTGTTCGTCTAATTCTTGAAAATACGCTTCACCAAACTTCGTTGTAATTGCATCTTTTAAAAATCGATATACTGGCACCTGCAATTTCGATCCGCACTCGCATGCTGGCGCGCAAATAGGCCAGCGATGATAATTCAATCCAACATAATCTGCTAATTTCGTCAAACGAATAGGATACAGGTGACAAGAGATTGGTTTTCTGAATTTCGATTCACCCGCTTTCCATGCGGTTTCTAATGCGCACAAGGCCGTTCCATCTTCACTGTAGTGAACAAAAGAACACGCTCCTTTGTCCGAAACAAGAGTTGTTACAATATCTCCGTCTTCATCTACTTGATAGAGTCCGTCTCTTTCGATGGCTGCAATGCCTTCAGGAACCATATAGGGCTTTGCCTTTTCCCATTCTTGTTCGAAAATTGGAATTTCTTCAGATTCTATTGGCGCACCGCTATCTCCTTCCACACAACAAACACCTTTGCACGAAGCAAGGTCGCATACAAAATACTCCTCGAAAAGATCTTCGCTTACAAGCGTGTTTTGAATTATAATCATCCTTTTGCTTTGCGCTCTTTCACGTGGTGTAAGCGAATGTTCAATAACTCAACAGTTAAAGCAAATGCAAATGCAACATAGGAGTACATTTTTACATTTACGTATTCTGGAATGTGGATTAATTGGGCGCTTTCGCAAGCTTCAGCAACCAAATTCAATCCGATAACGATTAAGAATACCAAGGCCAACATTTTTAAAGTTGGATACTTTTCAATGAACGCACTAACGTATGGCGCAAAGGCCAACATGACGAACATGGCAATGATTACAGCAACCACCATGATTGGAACGTGATCCACTAATCCCACTGCGGTAATAATTGAATCGAATGAAAAAACAATATCAATAATTGTAATTTGAATGATGGCTTGAAACAAGTTGATTTTTCTCGACTTCTCTGATTCTTCGTTGTCTGCAATTAAAAACTTGTGACGAATTTCATTTGAAGTCTTAATGATTAAGAATAATCCTCCTGCAAGCAATACGAGCCCTCTACCCGATACCGGGAAACCTCCAAGTGTGAAAAATGGTTCCTGCAAATGTGCCAAATACGAAAGTGTAAACAAGAGTCCAATACGGAAAATAAGCGCGAAAAAAAGTCCCAGTCTGCGCGCTTTAGTTTGGTCTGATTTCGTAGATAAAAATCCGGTTACAATTGCAATGAAAATAATGTTGTCTATTCCCAAGACAATCTCCATAATTACCAAGGTTAACAAGTCTATCCAACCTTGCAGGGTTGTAAATGCCGAGAAAAATGCTTCCATACTACAAATGTAAGGTTTTGAATACGAAAAGCGCCGCCAATGAGCGTACGATATTCACTTTGAAATTTTAATACTTAATGTTGAATTTGTAATTCGAATTGAAAAACCTCGGCCAATTCTTGAAGAAGAATTCTCTTCACTTCATCCATGTCCATTTCTCGACCCAATTCTTTCGATAAACTCGTTACCGTTTTATCTGTTATTCCGCAAGGAACGATGTAGTTGAAATAATTCAAATCTGTATTAACGTTGAAGGCGAAACCATGCATGGTCAGCCAACGGCTGCACTTTACGCCGAGCGCAGCAATCTTTCGAGATTTCTTCGGATCATCTATATCGAGCCACACACCAGTAAGCCCATCAATTCTTCCACCAACAATTCCGTAATGTGCAATGGTTCGAATGATTGCCTCTTCGAGGTAGCGCATGTATTTGTGAATGTCGGTGAAGAAATGTTCTAGGTCTAAAAGTGGATAGCCTACTATTTGTCCAGGACCGTGATAGGTAATGTCGCCACCTCGATTGATTGGATAATACGTTGCTCCAATTTCTTTGAGTTTCTCTTCAGAAACGAGCAAATGAAAAGCATCTCCGCTTTTTCCCAAGGTATATACGTGAGGATGCTCAACGAAGAGAAGAACATCTTCTGTTCCCTCTCCGTCGGCTTTTCCTTCTGATCTGTTTTGAAGTTTTCGTTGAACGTTTCGTTCAAATAACTCTTCCTGAAAATCCCATGTTTCCTTGTATGGCGCACGGCCTAAGTCTTTGAAGGAAACAACGGGTTTGCTCATATTTTCGAAAGCTCGTTTTTCAAGAAAATAATTGCTGGAATGGCTGTCGCATCTTCGTTGCGCAATTCAGCAAGATCAATGCTTAACCAGTCACCCAAGTGAATCAAGTAATATGCTCTTTCAAGTCTGCTTGAACCTTTCGCGTGAATTTCAATAATCGTATCGCACTTTTCAGCCATCAATTTTTTACAGATGTCCATGCGAATTTGTGAACGTTGGTGATCATCTTCTGTGCGAAGCATTAATACGGCAACACGGTTGTCTCCACCTGTCCAACCCACTAATTCGTTGTGGTTCATTTCAGGGAAAACGTGGTGCCAGCAAAGCATCTTCGAGTTCTCGTTGATTTGTTGTCTCCAACGAATGGCAACGCCTTCGTAGCTTGCTTCGCTATATAATACTGGGATGCGAGAAACAATTTTCTCTGCGATTGATTTCGTCTCTGTGCGGATGTTCGCGATTTCAGCATGAATTAAATCGATTGAGTTACTGATTTCGGCTTCGAAATTTCCGTTGTAAATTCCGTAAGCTTTCAAGGTGAATAACACTTGAACAGAACTATATCCGAACATACTTCTTGGAGGTTGTCCACCAGGAATAATAATGCAATTGTACCCGTCAGCTGCCGCTGCTGCTGCAATTCTACCACCACTTGTGATACAAGAAATGGTTGCACCTTTTGCTTTCGCTTCGTTATATGCTGCAACAGTCTCTTCTGTTTCGCCGCTGTAGCTAGAAATAATAACCAATGTCTTAGGACCTACGAATGCAGGAAGAACGTAATCGTTTGTGCAAAGAATTGGCAAGCAGCAATCGTCTGCTACCAACTGAGAAACAATCTTTCCGCCGATACCCGAACCTCCTAAACCAGAGATGACAATGTTTTCAAATTGTTTGTCGGTGTTCGTGAATGTTGCGCTTTGACCAATTGTCAAGGCTTCTTTCAAATGTGTTGGAAAAGCTTCTACTAATGATTTCATTTTAAAAAATTTAAGTTGCAAATGTACAATTCAATTGGGTTATTTCCTTCTTAGAACACCCTTCTCTTCACAAAGTTTCGCCAAGGGGGCAAAATAAAACATTGCGGTTCCTTTCTTTTCAGCTACGCTTAACAAATCGTGCTCGCCATCTGACCAATTGATGAGGTGCATCATGTTGTGCACCATTTGCCTTTGATCGGTGTTTGGCAAGTTCGAACTTGGGTAAAGCCCGCGCTTACCCAATTGCGGTTCTCCGTATTGAACCACCGCTTCGTATGTCTCGTTTATTTCAAGCGCCAACACCATTTGAAATAAAATTTCAACCCCTTCTTCCATGGCTGGAATGGAAATGAAATCGCGATTGTCTAATGAGGTGTGGTATTGCGGATAACGTTGATAAGGCGTGCGCATGAACGAACCCACTGGCAAGTTGTAGCCGGGAGAACAGAATTGGCGCTCGTCACTTCCTCCCACAGAAAATTCTAAATCGTTCCATTCCAATGGAAGTTGCTTCAAAATGTGTTTGCTAATGCGGTCGACCAGTGCATTGCCCTTACGCGAATTCTTGTAATGAATTTTTCCAGCATCGCCGCAACACGTCAATACCCAACCCGCTTCCAACTTTTCTTTCAATGCACTTCCATTCTTCGACAAGTAGGCAATTGATCCAATGGTCTCAGGCGCAAGGACAAATCTGTAGGTGTATTTTCTTTGTGGAAGGGCAGCGAGCTTTTCATACAGCATAGCCAATACCAATGGACCGCTGAGTTCGTTGTTCGCCATGCTTGGATGACACAAGTAAGAATAAAACAAAATTTCTTTTTCTAAATCGCCTTTTAGAATCGCTTCACCATAAGTAAGGCTTCCTTCTTTTAATTCCGATTGAATAACCACGCGATACATTCCTTCTTTCGGAAGCGAAATCCATTCGTTGTGCGACAAACAGAATCCCCATTTCTCTTCGTAATACGAAGTCACATAGGGAATGGCTGATGGCTGTTCCGGAAGTGTGAAAATGTGTTTCGAAAGTTCTTCGTGTGTGACTTCCATGTCCACCGGACTGGAATAATTCAACACGTGTAGATTATTCAATTTGAAATCAGCAACTTTCCTTCCATCCGGAGTAAGGATATATGCGTCTTGAATGTTCCATTCTTTCGGAATTTCCCAATCGTGGACTTGCGTTCCAGTAGGAACTTCTGTTAATTCAAACGGTACAATTTCTTGCAGAATGTGGAACGATTCGCGCAATCCGTTTCCAGTGATGCTTCGGCAGATGGGCCAAAGTCTTTCAAAATATGTTGCTAGTTTTTTCTGCATATCACCAAACGGTCCAACCGCCTTCAACCTTCATGTTATCTCCGGTAACATACGAGGAAGCATCGCTGAGTAAATAGATAAGCGCGCTTGCCACTTCGTGATTGTAACTCAATCTTTCCATTGGAGAGAAGCGCGCGAAATTTTCTTCGAATTGCACTTCATGATTATTCCACACACCGTGTGGAGTGATCATGTTTACACGCACTTTCTTCGTTGCCCAGTAAGAGGCCAAGTATCTGGAAAGTGCGTCAATACCGCCTTTCGAGGCGCTATAGGCGGCGGGACAACCCAGGGAAGTTCCCTTGTATAAATTCTGATTCGGTGCAACTACGCTGTAGGTGGAAGGAATGTTTACGACACTTCCGCCGCCGTTCTCTGCCATGTGGCAGCCGATAATTTGACACATTAAAAACGTGCCTTTCAAATTCACATCTACTACGGTGTCCCAATTATCATCGGACACGTTTTCGAACGGTTCGAATTTCAAATGCGTTTTATTCTGATGTGCATTCACCAATCCGTCTATTCTTCCGAAGATAGAAAGTACACTTTCTTTCAATGCTTCAACGGAAGCTCTATTGG
Organism: Flavobacteriales bacterium; assembly: GCA_044374295.1. Taxonomy (GTDB): domain Bacteria; phylum Bacteroidota; class Bacteroidia; order Flavobacteriales_D; family Sanyastnellaceae; genus CAIZGX01. The sequence continues at coordinate 19,630 of JBILOU010000019.1, forward strand.
CTACATCAAGAACAAATCCCAGTGCTTTCGAATTGTTACGTGTAGCCAATTCATTTGCAAACTGAACGGGATTCGCTAACTCAATATCTGCTGCAACAACAATTCCTCCGAATTGTGCAACTGCTTCGCAGAAGGCTCTTCCAACCAATCCGCAAGCACCTGTAATTACAATAACTTTATCTGTTAAATCGAATTTTTTTCTGAAGTCGATTTGCGTTGCGTCTGTTGTGCGAAGTGGTTCCATCTTAATTTATTTTTCGGAAGACAGGCTTGATTTCTTCACCCACCAAGTACTTTTCTACACCGTCTTCCAAAGCTCTTTCAAACACTTCACAACTCTCATCGAAAGCTGCAAGCATGAAATCTATGTCGTCTTGTGTGTGCGAGAAACATGGAGAAAGAATTCCCTGATAAAGAACTCCGCGCTGAATCATTTCCTGCATGAACAGTGTTCTGTAGAACATGCACGGCTCTTTCTTCTGATTCTTCACCACCAATCCTACACACCAATTGAATCCGGTAAACTCGAAATAGTCTTCCAATTTTCTTCGAGATAGAATTCCTTTCGCGCCGTTTAAAAAGTAGTCTCCAATAGCATGGTTGTGTTGAATAACCGGATTGTTTTCAAACACATTAATTGTGGCTAACGCAGCAGCAATGCCGTGTGTTTCGCCACCGTGGGTGGTGCTTACTAAAAATACTTTAGGCTCACCTTTTCTGCGAATGCCGCCGTACTCCATGATTTCCTTTTTTCCTGTTAAAGCGCAGAAAGAAAATCCATTTGCAATGCCTTTTCCCCACGTGCAGAAATCGGGTTCTGCGTTGAATTTTTTTATAGAACCTGGAAAATCAGATTTGAATCCCGTAATCATTTCATCCATGATCCACAACGCACCATGCGCATGCGCAAGGTCAATGGCCTTCTTGTAGAAGTCGGGCTCTAATACATTCCATTTTTCTGGTTCGGAAATTACACAAGCAATCTGTCCAGGATATTCGTTGAACAAGCGTTCCAAATCTTCGATTGAATCTTGCTTGTATGTAACAGTGAACTGTTTTATTTCTTTTGGAATACCAAAATCGCAAGCGGTTGAGCCAATGAACCAATCGTCGTAACTGTAGAACGGATGTTCTGCAGGACGCGCAATTAAATGTTTTCCAGTGTATGCGCGAGAAAGTTTAATTGCAGCAGTTGTTGCAACAGAACCGTTCTTCGCGAACTTGATCATGTCGTGTTGCGGAACAAGCGAAAGAAACTTCTCTGCCATTTCCATTTCAATAACGCTAGGACGTGTGAAGTTTACACCTTTCTCCAATTGTTTTCTCACTGCTTCCAAGACAGGCTCGTAGGCATGTCCCAGAGAAACAGAGTACAATCCCATAAGCGTATCTAGGTACTTATTTCCGTCTAAATCCCAACAATACGCCCCTTTCGCGTGCGTAATTGCAGCGGGTGATTTAACAGGGAATTGATCATCTCCCTTCGAATACGTATGCGCACCTCCAGGAATTAAATCGTGGATTTTTTTTCTGTATTCGTCGCTCTTCGCGAAGTTTGTTATGTGTGGAAGTGTCATCGTTTTCATTTCACAATTTTATCTTCTCTTAATGATTTTGCGTATCCAGCATTGATAATGCTTTCTTCGTTCAACTTCAATAATTCTGGTTTCGATTCTAACAAATGTACAACATCGTTTATGTTGAAATCTCGGGTTCCAAATTCGGCAAAAACTGCTTCAACAAAAGCAAAATCTGAGGGTGTGTCGACAGATAGTTTGAAGTTACAGTTGTCGTTCATCTTTCGAAAACCCAAGGTGAACTTTTTTGAATTTTTTACATAGGGAATGACATGCTCGCGTTCACTGTGCAGTTTTGCGTTTTGAAAGGCGTATTCCAAAACTGAAAACTTCACCACTTCCACATCGAATCCGTCTTCCAAAAAACTTGGATCTTCGTTGCTGTTCGAAAACAGATCGACTCCGAATTTCACGAATTGCTCATACACCCAATCGACGGTGCTTCCGTGATGCGTAGGGCAATCGCTCGTTAAGCGAATGATGTTGTCGCCTTCCTTCGCTTCAAAAAATTTCGCGGCAGAATAGAAGCGATCCAGCACATCCCAATCTGAACCGCGAAAGACTAAAATATTATTTTCATTGCAGTATTTCTCTAATGCATCGTCTTCCGCGTTAGTAGAAGTAACAACGGCTAATTTATCGATGCACTTCGCTTGCGAAACGCGATTGATTAAGGTCTGAATGACAGGAATTCCATTCAACTCTTTTAGAACTTTTCCCGGCAATCGGGTAGAACCCATACGGGCTTGTAGCAGTGCTAAATTCATTTCATAGAATCTAAAAAATCATTTCGCATCTGAATGTACTCAATTGTTTTTCCTACGGTATATTCCGTCTGTTCAACAGGAAAGTATTTTGGGTTGAAACAAGAGATGAGCACTTGATCCATGTTTTCACCGTTGACAAAAAAACGTCCGCGATTCACACCTTCCACCACCCATCCTGCTTTCCAATAGGCCTTCAGGCTGCCGATATTTCCCGCATGTACATCGCCGGTAAGTTTTCGAATGTCGTATTTATCGAAGGCTAATTGCGAACCAAGCGCTATTGCCTCGGTTGCAAGTCCCTTTCCCCATTCCTTGCGATCGCCTATAACACACGGCAAATCTGCAATTCTGTATTTCGGATGAATAGGTCCAACCTTCAAATTTCCAATGTGCTTATCGTTTTCAACCAAGCATATGGCATGCATGAAATAGGAGCCAATTGATCTTCCTTCTTCAATATACTGTTGAACAGATTCTATGGTTAGATTCTTTCCATTTACATGAAGGAACGCAGTTACTTCATCGTCTGCAAACCATTCGAGATATGTTTCGTTGACATCTGAAAACTCCAAGAGTCTCAAGTATACTCTACTCATAAGCTATGCTTGGCGTTGAGTTGTTGTTGTGAATTCGACATGCGTTCATTGTCTTTGGTCATGTTGCCCTCGTGCATGCGATAACGGTATAAGGGAAGCGGAATGTGATAGATCCCGTACCCTGCATTTGACCAACGAATACGAAGATCTTCCTCTTCTCGGGAAGTGAATGATTCATCGTAAAGCCCAATGTTATACAGGTGGTCTTTGCGGAACATTATACCGCAAGCAATAGGCTTTTCATTGGCAGAAATGTGTTCAATGTGCTGCCCGCGCTCGTTTACCAAATAATAGTCAATAGCTACTGCGTCAAAGGTATTGTTTTCGTTGAGAAACAAATTTTGAACCCGCAACGATTCTGAATGCAGATAATCATCGGCGTCGAGAAACACTATGTTTTGACCTCTAGCCTTTCGAATACCAAAGTTGCGTGCAGCGCTTAACCCAACGTTCTCTGAAAGGTTAAACACACGCACGACGTCGCTGTAATTTTCTAAAATTTGTGAGGTCGCATCGGTAGAAGCATCATTCACTACAATTATTTCGAAATCAGATTTGGAAAGGGTTTGATCGAGCGCACTTCGAATAGCGCGTTCAATGTATTGAGCATAATTGTAGGTTGTAATGATGATCGATACCATGGCAAGCGCTATGATTTACCTTTCTTATTTTTACCTTTTGCTTCTTCTCCATATCCGCCATATCCGTAACCATAGCCATAGCCGTAACCATAGCCGTAACCATAGCCGTAGCCATAACCATATCGGTAAGCGTACTTGCCGTAATAGTATCTCCAACGCTTCTGCTTAATGTTATTCAAGAGAATGCTCGAGTTGGTCAGGCTGTTTTGAGTCAGTACATCTTCCAAATATTTCACTCCCTGTTTGGTCGCCTTCAACGTATTCATTACAAGAATTCCGCGATCTACTTTAGAAAGTAAAACGAGACTGTCCGTAATAAGCATGATTGGAGGCGTGTCAATAATTACGTAGTCGTAATTTTTCAATCCTGCAGCAAGCAACTCGTCTACTTTCGCACTCAGAATTAACTCCGATGCATTTGGTGGAACAGGTCCAGCAAGCACAATATCCAAGTTCTCAATCTCTGAATTGAAAACTACTTCATCGAAGCTTGTTTTTCCGATCAGAAAAGTACTCACACCCATGGTATTGGTAGTACGGAACAACTTGTGCACCTTCGGCTTGTGTAAGTCGAAGTCGAGAAGCAAAACTTTCTTCGAAGCTTTTGCTAACGTGGCAGCAAGGTTCGTGGATACGAAAGTCTTTCCTTCTCCAGGATGCAACGATGAAATCAAGATCAGGCTATGCCCACTATCTGGCAAAAGGTATTGCAAATTCGTACGAAGCGTTCGGAAAGCTTCACTGACATTCCCTCGCGGATTTGCCTGAATAGCAATGGGGTCGCGCTCTATCTCTTCATAGTTCGGAATACCGCTAATTACAGGGAGCTTGGTTAATTCCTTCAACTCACGCAAGTGCTCAATGTGTTCAAAGAACAGCATGCGTATAAGACCTATGAGCAGTGAAATAAGAATTCCAACACCAATCCAGAGATACATAATACTCTGACGGTCAGGACCTACCACACCCATGTTTCGGGCGGCTTCAATTACACTGGTTTGGGGAATGATTGCCGCGCGAGCAATGACCGTATTGGCCTTCTTTTCCAATAAGAAGGTATAGAGTTCTTCGTTTACTTTCAGTTTCCGCTCAATAGACATGAGGTCGCGCTCACTCTTGGGAATGTTAGCCAACTCTGCTTCAAGATCTACAATCTGTAATTTCAAATCGGCAATGCGCTGGTCAATGGCCACCTTCGTATCGCGTGTGTATTTGAAAATACTGTTCCGAATAGTCTGAAGGGTAGAGTCTACACGCTGAATACGCTTATCCGGCGCTTTCACATCTACCAACAACGAACTTCGTTTTTGTTTCAGTTGGAAGAGATCCTTCACCAACTCGGTTAGCGTTCCGTCTTCTTCACGCAGGTAGTTCATTGGAGGTATAACAGCACGATCGGGCTCCTTCAACAAGAAATTCTCTAACCCTTGAATAGACTCACGTCTTAGTTCCAAATCGCGCAACGAAATGTCTGAATTGGTTAAGGCTTCGAACGCAGCGTCCTGTTCTTTGCTCAAATCAAGAATGTCTCTCGCATCTTTAAACGTCTCCATGGCCAATTCCAAAGAGTCAATAATCTTAACAATCTTATTGATCTGAATGTCAATGTAAGCTTGCGTATTCTCGTTAATGGCAATCTCATTGTAAAGTGTGTAATCGATATACACCTTCGCTAAGGTGTCTAAGAAAGTCTTTGCGCGCGTTGGTAATTCGTCTTGACAGGTAAGGGTAAGAATACTTGTGTACTCTACATTTTCAATGGTTAGTGCACCCATGTATTTGTCGACCAACTGCTTCATTGGTCTTACACGAATTTGGAAACTTTGATCTGTTACCGTTGAAAGTCTTGATTCATCTACGTGCTGAGCAAGGTCGATCTGAATCGTAAACAACTGCTCCATGTATTCTTTGCCAAACTCGTAGGTGCTCGAGCTCAGTTTGCCGGCGTATTCGTAACTCAATTCATAGTGTCCAATGTCTAGCACCTTAATGTTGATTGGCACATTGTACATTCCAGAAGCCATTTTCTTCCAATCACATTTAATTTCAATGGCATCGAATTCGTCAACTTGCAACGTCTTTACCCTTCCAACCAGATAATAGGAAATGGTGTAGTCAAGCTTGTTAAGGCTCTTCTCTACGATGTCATAGGAGGCTATGATTCTCTTTTGATTTGTAACGTCCTGCATAAGCGAGATGTAACCCAACTCGCTATACATACTCTTTTGGTAGTCGTAGGTCTCGGAAGATCTTAATAATATCTCGGTCTTAGCAGCATAAATGCTTGGCAATCTATGTGTGTAAAAGTATGCAGCAACGAATGCGATCAGCGCGCACCCCACAATCCAAAACCAACTTTTGTTCAGGAACCGAATTATGGGCCTGAGGTCGTCTGCGTCTAGAAAATTCGATTTAGTTTCTGCCATGGGTTCACTCGAGAGTGACAAATATAAAGGAAGATAGCCAATATTGAAGATTTTAGCCCCAATGATGGCGGAAATTATTAAAGTATATTATATTTGTGACATGAACCGTTTTAGAAAACTCATCCTTTTGTCAATTTTCCTTTTCTGCGTTACTGCAATTGGAATTTGTCAAGCCCCGCCAACCCCGCCTAGTGGTGGCGCTGCACCCTGTGGTGGTCCCTTCGGAACTGTTTGCCCAATTGATGGAGGTGTAAGCTTGCTAATTGCTGCAGGTGCAGCTCTTGGGGGGAAAAAAGCCTTCGATCTAAAAAAGAAAAAAGCTTCTTAAATACTCAGTGAAAAATCCACTCATTCGATTTTTTGTCATTGGTACCATCCTCTATTTCGGATGGTATTTTTTTTACGAGTTGTATTTACTTCCTTCAACGGTTATCGATGAAATGCTTGTCGATGTTTTGGTTAAAGGAGCTGAAGGACTGCTCAAGCTTTTCAATTTTTCAATTCGCGTTTTCGATGATGGGCTCTACCGCAATCACATTGCCATTGATGGAACTGCCGGTGTAACGGTGGGCGCTCCATGCGATGGTATGATACTCATGGCCTTGTTCATCATTTTCGTGGTTGCTTATCCGGGGACAAACAAAAACAGACTGTGGTTTATTCCGTTGGGTTTATTTGTGATTCAATTCATGAATGTTCTTCGCATTATGGCTTTGGCATTCATTGTTTATTGGAACGAAGATTATTTAGCCTTCAATCACGATTACACATTTACAGCTCTTGTATACGCCGTTGTGTTTGCATTCTGGTGGTGGTGGTCGAAGTTGTATGTCCCTGCAAATGGCAATTCCGAAGAAAAATAAGTTCATTCTTGTTGCGATAGCTATCGTAATGATTGCCATGGGCTTCTACCAAGAACAAGCCAAGGTGAACGTGAATTTCATTCTTGAAAAGGGCGCTCAAATTCCAGGGTTCTTCAACGAGAATACTGAAACAAAAATTGCTTTGCTCACTGCGGAAAAAAGCAAATCAAACTTCGATTATTACTACAGTCACGAAACCATTGGGGTGCTCTATTCCTTCAATCAAGGTGAACTTTCTAAATTGAAGTGGGTCATTACATTCGCTTCCATTGCTTCATTCACCTTGCTGAATATTCTCGCGCTGTACTTCCTTCAATTCAATAAAAAAGAAATGCAATTGTTTTTATTGGTGGAAGGGGTCTGTCTGATTCTTGCTGTATTGGCGTTCATTCTTGGAAAGATCACCCATCAGAATGAAGCTGTATATCCGGCAGTTCGCGGAATCATGGGTATTCTGCAGTCGCCTGTTCTCGTGCTCATTTTCATTCCCGCAAAAAAATTATTTAATCGCACTTTCTAAATATGGAAATTCAACTTGCTCCGCACGCTAGACTTTGGGTCTTCACCTCAAACAAATTACTTTCTTCAGAGCAATGCACCTTCATTGAATCTGAATTGAAACAATTTCTTGAAGGATGGAACAATCATGGAAAGGCAATGGCTGGGCAGGCTTGGATTGAAATGAATCGCATCCTGGTTGTTGGGGCTGATGAAAATATTATGCTCGCTTCCGGATGCAGCATAGATAAATTGAACCGAGAAGTGCTTCGGATTGGCGATGCGCTTGGCGTGAATTTGTTCGATCGCTTAACGGTGTTGTTCCAAGAGAATGACGAAATTCAAACGGAAGGAATTGCACAGTTCTGGGCGCTTCGCAAAGCGAATAGACTAACCGACGAAACACTTGTTCTTGACACAACCGTTGCCACAGTAGGCGATTGGACCACTTCTAAATGGAAGCCGTTCGCAAATACTTGGCACAAAGACATGTACGGCAGATAATTATTTCTGCGTTGTTTCTTTCTGAACTTTCTGATCAATGAAGTAAACAAGCGAAGCCATAGACGCTGCGCCCAATTCCAATTCGCGTTTGTTTACGTTTTCGAAACGGTCGTTGTCTGTGTGATGAAAATCGAAGTAACGTTGTCCGTCTACCATTAATCCAAAAAGCATCGTACTTCCGTTTTTCAACGGGCCAATGTCTACTCCGCTCCATCCTCTCTTGAAGGAATACAAGTTGTACGGCTCGAAGAACGGCATAAGTGATTTCGCCCATTCCACCTGACTATCTTGCGCATCGCAACTAAAACCTTTCGGGGTGAATCCTCCACCGTCGCTTTCAATGGCAGCCACGTGTTCCCATCCTTTTTCTTTCGCAACTTTTGCATAGGTTTCTCCGCCGTCGTTACCGAACTCTTCGTTGATGTATAAGACCGCACGAATGGTGCATGCTGGTTTGTATCCTGTTACCTTCATAATTCGCAACACTTCCATGCTCTGCACAATACCGGTTCCATCGTCATGTGCACCTTCACCCACATCCCACGAATCGAGGTGACCACCCACGACAATAATTTTTTCAGGATACACACTTCCCTTGATTTCTCCGATTACGTTCGATTGCATCACGCTATCGAAACGCTCGCATTCCATGCGCATTTCGAAGAGCACTTTTTTATTTGACTGAAGCGCTTCGTGAAGGAAATGCGCATCGAGGCTGCTCAATGCGGCCGCTGGAATCTTGGTCACATCGTTTTTGTAGCGCATGGCTCCGGTATGCGGAAACTTATCGTCGGCTGAAGTCAACGAACGAATGATGCAACCAACTGCTCCGTATTTCGCAGCTTCAGAAGCACCGTTGGTTCTTATCGGAGAAGTATTTCCGTATGCCGAACCGGTGTTAATGATAGCTGGATCGAAGGCTTTGTTGATGAATACTATTTTTCCCTTTACTTGATCGCCTTTCGCTTGTAGATCTTCGAAGTCTTTCACTTCAACCACCTCTGCCTTCAGGGTACCGTTTGTTCCAACAGAACCACCCAAAGCCCGCAAAGGAATTTCGGTTTTCTTTTTACCCACGTATATCGCAGCGTATTCTTTCTTCCCGCGCTTCCATTTTGGAACCTTCACAGGCATGAGAAAAACATTATCGGCAGGAATCGATTTCATAACTGAATCTCCCCATAGAATGGCCTTGTCTGCCGCCTCTGAACCCGCAATGCGATGTCCGATTTTCTTGCATAAGTAGTACAAGTCGTTGTAGGCTTGTGCTGTTGAAAGGGCCTCTGAATAAAAGCCTTTCACAACAGTGGAATCTTGCTTGGTGAATTGCGCGTTAGTCTTTGAAACAAGAATAACAAGTGCTAAAGTGAGTAATGAAATCTTCTTCATTGCATGTATGCTCCGTTGTTAATGTCGAGTGCTTGTCCGGTTATTGAATTTTGTTTTCCTGAAAAAAGAAACGCTACAAAATTTCCTAATTCTTCGGGTTGCGCCATTCTTCCGGCGGGTACGTAGTTCATTTGATCGTTGTACGCCGCTTCATACGAAGTCTCGCTTCTGTTGGCGAGTCGCTGTATGCTGTCTTTCGACATTTGCGTTTCTACCCATCCGGGTGTAATGGCGTTGACTAAAATTTGTTCCCGAGCCCATTCAACGGCCCATGCGCGTGTGAGTCCGAGCACTGCTGTTTTTGAAGCGATGTACGCGCTTTGATTCGGCACACCGAAACGCGCCAGGATTGAGCTGGTGAGTAGAATGTGTTTGTAGGTTGCCGTTGATTTTCTGAGGTACGGCAGGCATTCCATGATGGTAACGTATGTTCCTGTAAGATTGATTGAAACAATTTCGTCCCAACGATCTTCTACGCCGTAGGCGTTTTCTCCGCCGACGCCAGCGTTCGCGAAAACGCATTCTAGACTGTCGTCGCCTAAAATATTTTTGAGTCCTTCGCGAAATGCTTCCGCATTTCGCACGTCGGCGGCTAGCACGCAGTGATTCTCTGAATGCATTAATCCTGCTAATACTTCATTCAGTTTTTCTTCGTTCCTTCCCACTAAAATAAGGCGGTTGTTTCCTTCTTCTGCAAGAGAATGTGCCGCTGCGGCACCAATTCCGCTGCCTGCTCCTGTTATGAGTATTGTTTTCATGATTAAGTTTGAACAAAAATAGCGGAACACGATTCATAACAAGACATGAAATTCAATCTAAGCGAAATAAGTGGACTCATTCAGAGTCGAAGAACCATTACACCGGAGCATTACACTGCACGAAAAGTTCATAAAGAGCAGATAGAAAAGATGCTTCAAAACGCCGTGTGGGCGCCGAATCACAAGCTTACGCAGCCTTGGCGCTTCCATGTTTATTTGGAAGAAGGAATGGATATTTTGCGTGAAAATCTTCCTTCATTAATGCCGGAAGATCAACCCGTAAAAAGAGAACGCATAACTTCCCGATTGAACAACACAACAGCAGTCATTGCCGTATGTGTTGAGGCTTCTGAGAAAGCTGCCCTTCATGAAGAGGAATATGCTGTTGCTTGTGCAATACAGAACATTATGCTCACGGCTACTGCCTACGGCATAGGAAGTTTCTGGGCGACACCTGGATTTATTAGAACTGAAAAATTCAATCAAATGTTGAATCTGCCTGCGCAACAACGGTGCATGGGCCTCGTTTATTTGGGATATGTGGAAGGCGAATGGCCAAGCAACCATCGCAAACCGCTTGAATACGTTACAGAATGGAATTCAACAAAAAAATAGTTTACTCCATCTTTTTACTTTTTTTATCTGGAAATGTATTCGGACAGAAACCGAATGCCAACGAATTCTTATTTGGATTTCAATTGAGGCCCATTGTCCCTAATGCCTACTTGAATACGGATATTGAATCGGCGAGTCTTCCCAACTTCACCTACACAGCGAAGTCAAATGTTGGAATAAGTTTCGGTTCAATCATTCGTAAACCCGTTGGAAAATTTTGGAATTTAGAAACCGGATTGAATTTCGTTAAACGCAGCTATTCGTTGGGTTTCAATTTGAACGACACTGTTCAAGTCAATTCTACCCAGAACATGACCTTCATTGCCTATGAAATTCCCGTTCAAGCATTAATCTATGTTCGACTTGGAAAATCTTGGTATATGAATGCGAGTGCGGGTATTTCATTCGATTTTTTTCCAAGTGAAACAGAAACATTCAGTTCTGAAAGAGTCGATTCAACTTACTACGATTTCAGTCAGAAAACTTTTCGTATACGATGGAGCGCATTAGCAGCTCAATCTAATTTAGGATTTGAATACCGAACTGAAAAACAAGGGTACTACTACATTGGCGCTTCATTCCACAGGCCTTTTGGAAGAATTGCTGGAACTCAAGCTATTGTTGAATCTACATCAGGTTCAGATCGCTTGTGGTTAAGTCTCTCGGGAAGTTATTTCTCCGTTGACTTGAAATATTTCCTTTACGACAAGTACAAAACAAAAAAGGCCGTCACTGAATGACGACCTTTTCTGACCTTAACTAAAACTAGACTTACTTCTTCAAGTCACCTACTAACTTCACATTTAAAGTGAAGATGTTGTCAATTGCCTTATCTCCTAGGTTGTCGAAGAATGCAGTTGAACCGTATTTCACGTCGAATTGTGAACGATCTACAGCAACACTTCCTTCAACAAAAATTTGATTTCCTCCACCTGTAATTTTTGCAGGGAAAGAAAGAGCCTTTGTGATTCCTTTGATGGTCATGTTACCATTCACATTGTGCGTAGTTCCGTTGTTTCCTTTCGCAACTTGAACACTTGTTACTTCAAACATTGCATCTGGGAAAGCTACGGTATTGAAGAATTCTCCGCTTTTCAAGTGATTCAAGAAGTTTGCGTTCGTACCGGCATCTGAAATGTCAGTGCACGCCATTGCATTCATATCAATCTTCACTTTTCCAGTAATACCTGAATTTCCTTTTACATACACCACACCGCTTGAAACACGAACGGTTCCTGTGTGTCCGCTACCTGTTACTTTTTTCGCACTCCAAACGATTGAACTTTTGTTGAAATCCAAGATGTATTTTCCATCTACTAACTGTGCTTGAACTCCCGCTAATGAAGCGATTGCCACGAATAATGCTAAAATTGCTTTTTTCATTTGATTTATTTTATTGTTTGTTATTTCTAATTTGATCCAAAGCGAAATTCAAAGCTTCCGCGTCTTTACTAGACAATTGTTTCGACATAATTGTTTTAAACGTTGGAACTTTTTCATCTAATTCTTCAAGAAGTAAGGTGCCTTTTTCCGTTATGACCACATCTACTTGCCTTCTGTCTTTGTCACATACTCTTCTTGAAACAAGCTTTCTCGTTTCAAGTTTATCTACTATTCGGGAAGCATTGCTGCTCTTGTCAATCATTCGCTCGCACACACCAGCCACAGTAATGGCCTTTCCTTTTTGACCGCGCAGAATTCGCAGCACATTGTATTGTGGAAGGGAGATGTCGTAATCTTTAAGTGCCAATCTATTCATTTCTCCGAACCAAGCGGCTGTGAAAAGAATATTGATACCCAACTTTTGGTACACATCGCTGAATTCGGATTGTTGTATTTCGTCTCCTATAGATTTCACATTGCAAATATATGTACCTACATTTAATGTACCTACATCTTTTTAAATTATTTTTACCTCGGAAACTTTTACTCTTTCTTTAACGTATCAACACTGTATGAAAAATTTACTACTTCTCCCACTTTTCATTGTCTTAAGTATTTCCGCTTCATCACAAACCTTCGGTAAATCAAAGATTGTCTTACAGGGTAAAGTAACAGAACTCTTCCTTAGCGACAGTACGGAAAAGCCACTAGACAAGGTTTCTGTGCAAATCTGGTCAGACGGAAAATTAGTTTCGGAAATCAAAACTGTTCATCGTGGGAAGTACAGAACGGAGGCTCCTTACAAGCTACTTTATCAAATCAAATATGTACAAGATGGTTATGTAACTAAAACTGTTGAACTTGAAACGAAGTCAATCAAACGCGAAGAGAGTGCAATTCGACTCCTGTTAACCATAGACATTTCCCTTTTTAAAGAAAATGCCGCGTGTGATTTCAGTTTTTTAACCGACGTGCCTGTTGCAAAAGCCAAAGTTCTTCGGAGAAAAGAGAATATTGTTTGGGATGTCGACTACAACTTTGCTATGCAAGAACACATTCGAAAAGAAATAAGTAAAGCACGAGTTGCGAAGTCAGTATTGTAAACAATGAAAGCGCTGTAAATTCGCCAAAAGATTTTAAGGTGAAAGAAAGCGCTACTACTCCAAAAAAGAAAATTTCAAAAGCAACAATCTCAAGTGCCTTGGGTTTGTTTCGCTATTTAAAACCATATGCATTCTCGTTTTTTATTGGAATGCTTTTACTGGTTGTTTCAGGATTGTTAGTCATTGTCATTACAGCTTTACTCGGATTCCTTTTAACACCGAATGCGCAAGCTGCGCTTCCGGGTGGGGCCTTAACTAAATCGATCCTTGCCGCTATTCATTGGGAAGGCGAAGGAATGACTTCCAAAACCTTGGTTGCGTTAGTAGGACTGCTCATCATTCAAGGAGTGTTTTCTTTCTTCCGCGTTTACCTGTTTTCATATGTCTCCGAAAATGCCATGCTCGCGCTTCGCAAAGACACTTATTCGCGAATCATACGCATGCCTATTCAGTTTTACAACGAAAGAAGAGTGGGAGATCTAAGCAGCAGAATCACTTCAGACATTACTGCCATTCAAGAAACGCTCACCACCACACTTGCCGAATTCCTTCGCCAATCAGTTATCATTTTTGTCGGTGTGGGTTGGTTAGTTTCTTACTCGCCTTACCTCACACTTGTCATGTTAGGAACACTTCCCGTGATTATCGTAGTCATGGTTTTCTTTGGACGATACATTAAAAAATTAAGCAAAGAGACACAAGACAAAGTAGCCGAATCTGGGGTTGTTTTGAATGAAACATTCACGGGTGTTGTAAGCGTGAAAAGTTACAGCAATGAGCCATACGAGATTTCTCGTTATTACAAACGCATTTTAGATGTCCGTGCGAATGCCATGAAAAGCGCCATTTGGAGAGGTATGTTCGGGACATTCATAATCATCTTTTTATTCGGAACACTCGGACTTGTCATTGGTGTGGGTGCTCACTTGCAGCAAACAGGACAATTGCCAGTTGAGGTACTTCCTCAGTTCATTATGTTAACTGGACTTATCGCTGGATCAATAGGTGGTCTTGCTGCGCAAATGGGATCTCTTCAACGCAGCTTGGGAATTATAGATTCTGTCATGGAAATTCTAGCAATGGATCCTGAAGAAATTCCTGAAGAAGAAACGGCTGTAGACAAGCAATTCAATGGAACGTTCGAGTTTAAAAATGTTTCATTCAGTTATGCAAGCCGAGCGGAAATGGCGGTGTTGAAAGACGTTTCTTTTGAAGTAAAAGAAGGAGAGCAAATTGCGCTTGTAGGAGCTTCAGGATCTGGGAAATCTACCATTGCCAATCTGCTCCTTCGCTTCTATGAAGCAACCGAAGGAACGATTTTATTCGACGGCACACCATCTTCAGATTGGAAACTTCATGACGTTAGAAAAAGCATGGCCTACGTTCCTCAAGAGGTTTTATTGTTTGGCGGAAGTATTCGTGAAAACATCGCTTACGGAAAGCCTTCAGCAACAGATGAAGAAATAAAATCTGCTGCTATCCTTGCTAACGCTTGGGAATTCATTGAGCAATTCACGGAAGGTTGGAACACCATTGTTGGAGATCGCGGCATTCAGCTTTCAGGCGGACAACGTCAGCGTATTGCAATTGCACGTGCAATTTTGAAAGACCCGAAATTGTTAATCCTTGACGAGGCTACTTCTGCCTTGGATACAGAGAACGAAAGAGCAGTTCAGTTGGCACTTGATGAACTCATGAAAAACAGAACTTCATTGGTTATTGCTCACCGCCTTTCAACCATTCGTAACGCAACAAAGATCATTGTTCTTGAAGGTGGACACATCGTGGAAACTGGAACACACGAAGAACTGATGCTAAAAGACAGCGCCTATTTGAAGATGGTTGAATTGCAAGAAAGAGCAAAATAAAGTTATCTTCGTTTCTTTTCGCTATGCGCAGATCTTGGGTTTATGAAATATTTCGAATCATTTTGG